>NZ_BAAGDE010000006.1:43864-159446 GCF_054660795.1 Mycobacterium sp. MUNTM1 | reverse complement strand
CCCCCCCCCCCCCCCCCGCCGCCCCCCCCCCCCGGGTCCCCCCGGCGGTTCAGCCCCCCCCCCTCACGGGCGGTTCCGCCGCCCGGGGGGGCGGGGGCGCGTCCCCGCGGCCCGACGGCGGGGGCGGCGGGTACGACCCGCCGGGCGGCGGTGGCGGGGGCGGCGGATAGGACCCGCCGGGCACCTGCTGCCCACCCGAAGGCGGCGGCACCTGCTGGCCACCCGGAGGCGCCTGCTGGCCGCCCGAGGGCCCGGGCGACGAGGGAGGTGGCGGGTAAGCGCCGCCGGGCGGCGGTTGATCGGTCATGGGCAACCTTCCACTCCGGGTCAGCGGAACCTAGCTGGGCTAGCCGAAACAGTACCCGAGCCCGTCGCGCCCCGGCGAGACGCGCGGCGCCGCCAATCAGCGGCGCCCGGACAAGCCCCGCGGCCCGTCGGAGAGGAAGCCCAGCAAGTCATACCGGGTGATCACGCCCACCGGTTTGCCTTCTTCGACCACCATCAGCGCGTCCCAATCGCGCAACGCCTTGCCGGCCGCGCTGACCAACTCGCCGGCGCCGATCATCGGCAGCGGCGGGCTCATGTGCAGCGCGACCGCGTCGGCCAGTTTGGCCCGTCCCTCGAAGACGGCCGACAGCAGTTCGCGCTCGGAGACGCTGCCGGCGACCTCCCCCGCCATCACGGGCGGCTCGGCGCCGACGACCGGCATCTGCGACACCCCGTACTCGCGCAGGATCCCGATCGCGTCGCGCACGGTCTCGGACGGGTGGGTGTGCACCAGGTCGGGCAGCTCCCCGGACTTGCGGCGCAGCACGTCGCCGACCCTGGACTGTTCGGTGGAGCCGTCGAGGCGGCTGCGCAGGAACCCGTACGACGACATCCACGCGTCGTTGAAGATCTTCGACATGTAGCCACGCCCGCCGTCGGGCAGCAGCACCACCACGATCGAGTCGGGCCCGGCCTGCTCGGCGACCTTGAGCGCGGCGACCACCGCCATCCCGCACGACCCGCCGACCAGCATCGCTTCCTCTCGGGCCAGCCGCCGGGTCATGTCGAACGAGTCGGAGTCGGAGACGGCGATGATCTCGTCGGGCACCGTGCGGTCATAGGCCTGCGGCCAGAAGTCCTCACCGACGCCCTCCACCAGATAAGGCCGGCCGGTGCCGCCGGAATACACCGACCCCTCGGGGTCGGCGCCGATGATGCGCACCGCGCCGCCCGACACCTCTTTGAGGTAGCGGCCCGCGCCGGTGATCGTTCCGCCGGTGCCGATGCCGGCGACGAAGTGGGTGACCTTGCCGTCGGTGTCGGCCCAGATCTCCGGGCCGGTGGTGGCGTAGTGGCTGGCCGGGCCCTCCGGGTTGGCGTACTGGTCGGGCTTCCAGGCGCCGTCGATCTCGGTGACCAGCCGGTCGGAGACGCTGTAGTAGCTGTCCGGATGCTCGGGCGGCACGGCCGTCGGGCACACCACGACCTCGGCGCCGTAGGCCATCAGCACGTTGCGCTTGTCCTCGCTGACCTTGTCGGGGCAGACGAACACGCACTTGTAGCCGCGGTGCTGAGCGACGAGGGCCAGCCCGACGCCGGTGTTGCCCGAGGTGGGTTCGACGATGGTGCCGCCGGGCCGCAGCTGCCCGCTGGCCTCGGCGGCGTCGATCATCTTCACCGCGATCCGGTCCTTCGAGCTGCCACCGGGATTGAGGTATTCGACCTTGGCCGCCACGATGCCGGCGCCGTCGGGGACGACGGAATTCAGACGCACCAGCGGCGTGCCGCCGATGAGGTCACTGATGTGCTGCGCGATCCGCATACGTTCATCGTCTCAGGCGGTTTCGCGCGGCGCACAACTACTACTCTCCGCCCGTCTACCCGGTGGCCTCGCGGATGTAGTCGCCGATCTGCCGCAGCGAGCGCATGGCCTCGGGGACCATCGGCGCGGCCAGCTGGAAGTCGTGGATCTGCCCGGGCCACACCCGAACCTCGGCCGGCACGCCGACCGCGGCCAGCCTGCTCGCCGCCAGCCGCGCGTCGTGCAACAGCACCTCGGAGCCCGACACGTGGATCAGCGTGCGCGGCAGGCCCGGCTTGATGTGTTCCAGCGGTTCGTAGATCTCTTCGGGCTTCCCGTCGACAATGTTCTTCCGGGCCGCCCCGGCCACCAGTTCGGCGAGCGCATCGAACGCCCCGGCCGTGAACATCGCATCCGTCTCGATGTTGGGGTGGGCCTGCTTGGGTTCCTTGGCCAGCTGCAGCAAGGGCGAGATCGCCACCAGCGCAGCGGGCTCCTCCCCCTCCTCCTGCAGGCGCTGGGCCAGCGTGAGCGCCAGGTAGCCGCCGGCGGAGTCACCGGCCAGCACGATCTGGTCGGGTTCGTACCCGCGCTGCCGCAGCCACAGGTACGCGTCGCGGCAGTCGTCGAGCGCCATCCCGACCGAATTCTTGGGCAGCAGACGGTAATTGACCACCAGGATCGGCGAGTCGGCGAACTTGGACAGGGCTTCGACGAGCCGTCCGTGCGAGTTCGCCCCACAGGTCAGAAACGCGCCGCCGTGGAGGTAGACGATCACGCGGCGGCCGCCGTCGGCGGGCAGCACCCCGGGCGCGCGGACCAGCTGCGCCGACGCGTGGGGCAGCTTGATGGTCTCGCGGACCGTGGCCGACGCCGGGATCAGCACCCGGGCGGTGAGGTCGATGAGGCCCCAGGGCCAGGGCAGGTTGGGGACATGGCTGCCGACGGACAGGATCGGCCGGATGGTCAGGCGCGAGGTGAGGTTCGCCAATCGGGCGGCGACGCTAGGCCCGGATTCCAGGACCTCGACGGGTGCTCCGTCGCTGATCGCGAATTCGCGTGCCTTGGCTCGACGCGCTCTCAGGACGTCATGGGGCCGAAGGGTAGTTGCCGAAGACCCCAATTCCTTACTAGGTGCAGTCATGCTCAACACTTCCTACGCCGTTGTAGTGCGATACAGCATGTGACGAGGAGACTGAGCGTCTGGTTCAGCCGTTTGCCAGAGCGTTCAGCCAACCCCTTGCCATCAGCTTGACAGGCGTTGCTTAGTACAACGTATGAAATAGCTGATTCGATACCAGTTTTGCTTCGCACCGTAATCAGTTCGTTTTCCAGCCACCCGCGCGAAACTCGCAGCCCCTTTAAACTTGATGGCGTGACCATGCGGGTGCCACGTCGTTCGGCGATCGCCCTGGCCACAGCGGGCGCGCTGGCCTCGACAGGAACCGCCTACCTGGGGGCACGCAGTCTGTTGGTCGGCCAGGCCACCCACGCGCGCACGATCATCCCCAAGTCCTGGGACATCCCGCCCCGTGCGGACGGCGTGTACGTGCGCGGCGGCGGCCCGGTGGAACGGTGGCACCGCGGCATGGCGGTCGACCAGCACCTGATGATCTTCGGTGACTCGACCGCCGCCGGTTACGGCTGCATGAGCGCCGACGAAGTGCCCGGGGTACGGATCGCGCGCGGCCTCGCCGAGCAGACCGGCAAACGAATCCGGTTGAGCACCAAGGCGATCGTGGGCGCGACCTCCAAGGGCGTGTGCGGTCAGGTCGACGCGATGTTCGTGGCCGGCCCGCCGCCGGACATCGCGGTGATCATGGTCGGCGCCAACGACGTGACCGCGCTGAACGGCATCAGCCAGTCGGCGCAGCGGCTGGGGATGAGCGTCCGCAAGCTGCGCGCCCGCGGCGCCGTGGTGATCGTCGGCACCTGCCCCGATCTCGGGTTCATCAGCGCCATTCCGCAACCGCTGCGCTCGCTGGCGCACGAGCGTTGCCTGCAGCTTGCCCGCGCCCAGACCGCGGCGGTCCGGTCGGCCGGCGGCGTGCCGGTGCCCTTGGCGCAGCTGATGGCGCCGCAATTCCGCGCCACCCCCGACGCCATGTTCTCCGCCGACGGCTACCACCCCTCGGCACCGGCCTACGCGCTCGCGGCCGACGCGCTGCTGCTCGCCCTCTGCGACGCGCTGGGCGAAGAGGTGCAGCGCCCACCGGCGAGTTCGCCCGTGCCGGCGGCGACGCCGGTGCTCGGGCAGCGGCACACCCGCACCAGCGTGATGTCGCGGTTGTGGCGCCGTCCGGCTCCCGGACCTGCCCCGTCTTCGTGCCCCGAGGTCGGCAGCGACTAGATTTGTTCTCGCCCGTCGCGGTGGACCTACCGCCCGAAGGCGAAGCGAGCCAGCCCCATCTGTGGGATCTGCAGGGATCTGAAGGGAACCACCATGCCTGAAGCCGTCATTGTCTCAACCGCTCGCTCGCCGATCGGCCGCGCGATGAAGGGGTCGCTGGTCAACATGCGCCCCGACGACCTGACCGTCCAGATCGTGCGCGCCGCGCTCGACAAGGTGCCCGCCCTGAACCCGCATCAGATCGACGACCTGATCCTGGGCTGCGGCCAGCCGGCCGGTGAATCCGGCTACAACCTGGCGCGCGTCATCGCCGTCGAACTGGGCTTCGACTTCCTGCCCGGCACCACCGTCAACCGCTACTGCTCGTCGTCGTTGCAGACCTCGCGGATGGCCTTCCACGCGATCAAGGCCGGTGAGGGCGACGCCTTCATCTCCGCGGGTGTGGAGACCGTGTCCCGCTTCGCCAAGGGCAGCGCCGACTCGTGGCCGGACACCAAGAACTCGCTGTTCGGTGAGGCCCAGGAGCGCTCGGCCGCCGCGGCCGAGGGCGCCGAGGAGTGGCACGACCCCCGGGCCGACGACAACATCCCCGACGTCTACATCGCGATGGGGCAGACGGCCGAAAACGTGGCGCTGCTGACCGGCATCAGCCGCGAGGACCAGGACCACTGGGGGGTGCGCAGCCAGAACCGTGCCGAGGAAGCGATCAAGAGCGGCTTCTTCGAGCGCGAGATCACCCCGGTGACCCTGCCCGACGGCACCACCGTGAGCACCGACGACGGCCCGCGTCCCGGCACCACCTACGAGAAGATCAGCCAGCTCAAGCCGGTGTTCCGGCCCAACGGCACGGTGACCGCGGGCAACGCGTGCCCGCTCAACGACGGCGCCGCGGCGGTGGTGATCACCAGCGACACCAAGGCCAAGGAGCTGGGCCTGACGCCGCTGGCGCGCATCGTGTCTACCGGGGTCAGCGGCCTGTCCCCCGAGATCATGGGCCTGGGCCCGATCGAGGCGACCAAGAAGGCTCTGGCGCGCGCCAAGCTGTCGGTCAGCGACATCGACCTTTTCGAGATCAACGAGGCGTTCGCCGTCCAGGTGCTGGGCTCGGCGCGCGAGCTGGGCATCGACGAGGACAAGCTGAACGTGTCCGGTGGGGCGATCGCCCTGGGCCACCCGTTCGGCATGACCGGCGCCCGCATCGCCACGACGCTGCTCAACAACCTGCAGACGCACGACAAGACGTTCGGTCTGGAGACCATGTGCGTCGGCGGCGGCCAGGGCATGGCGATGGTGATCGAGCGGCTGAGCTAGACGACTCGGGCGGCGGCCGTCGGGCGTGCAACTATGGCGGCGACACGCCGGGTGGGCCCGCCGTCAGTGCACACTCGACACCCTCGACGCGGACGAAAAAACCGGCACGCCCTCAGGCGTGCCGGTTTTTCTCTGTGGCAGAGCTAGTCGTTCTGCAGATAACTCAGCAGACGCAGGATCTCGATGTACAGCCAGACCAGCGTCACGGTCAGGCCGAGCGCGATGCCCCAGGCCGCCTTCTCCGGCGCGCCGGCGCGGACCATCTGGTCTGCCGCGTCGAAGTCGATCAGGAAGCTGAACGCCGCGATCGCGATGCACACCAGCGAGAAGATGATCGCCACCGTGCCGCCGCTGCGCAGGCCCAGGCCGGTGCCGCCGTTGACGTGGAACATCGCCAGCACGAAGTTGCCGAGCATCAGGGCCAGCACGCCGAACATCGCGGCGACCAGCATGCGGGTGAACTTGGGCGTGACCCGGATGGCGCCGGTCTTGTAGACGACGAGCATGCCGAAGAACACCCCGAAGGTGCCCAGCACCGCCTCGCCGATCAGCGCCCCGGCGTTGGCGTTCGACACCGAGAAGTTGGCGAAGACGAACGAGATGGCGCCCAGGACCAGACCCTCGAGCACGGCGTAACTCAGCACGATGCCGGGGTTGTCCTGCTTGCGACCGAAGGTGGCCACCAGCACCAGGACCAGGCCGCCCAGCCCGCCGATCAGGGCCAGCGGCATGGCCAGCGCGACGTCGCGGGCGACCAGGAAGTAGGAGACCACGGCGGACACCGCCAGCACGGCCAGCGTGATGCCGGTCTTGGTGACGACGTCGTCGATGGTCAGCGGACGCGAAGCTTTGGCCTCCTGGTACGGGGCCTGGTACGGAGCCGCGTAGGGGTCGGCCCCATAGCCCTGCATCGGGGGCGCGCCAGTGCCGAATTGCGCGTATCCGCCCCTCTGCTTAGGCAAAGAACGAAATACCGGGTTGCTTGTCTCCCGCACCGTCGGATCCTCTCTAATTGGCTTCGAGCTGTGCGAACACAATCTCAACGATCGGCGTTGCACCCTGGTTCCCAGCGGACCTGGGCGTTTTCCGGTGTATATAGCCTCCGCCGTTGTCGTCGCGTTAAAGATAACCCTTACCCGCGGGTACCGCGCCGGTCGTGACGATCTAGATTTCTTCCTCGAGGCTGGACCGGCCTAAACCGGGTCAAGGGAGGCGAGGGCGTGACCGACGAATCCGATGAGGTTCTGACCGAAGTCGAGGGAAGCGTCGGCTTGATCACGCTCAACCGCCCCAAGGCGATCAACTCGCTGAATCAGCCGATGGTCGACGCGCTGAGCGCCATCCTCACCGACTGGGCGGGCGACGACGCGGTGCGTGCGGTGGTGCTGTCCGGCGCCGGCGAACGCGGGCTGTGCGCCGGCGGCGACGTGGTGTCGATCTATCACAGCGCGCGCAAGGACGGGCTCGAGGCGCGACGGTTCTGGCGTGACGAGTATCTGCTCAACGCGCAGATCGCCGAGTTCTCGAAGCCGTACGTGGCGTTGATGGACGGCATCGTGATGGGCGGCGGCGTCGGCGTCAGCGCGCACGCGAACACCCGGGTGGTCACCGATACCTCCAAGATCGCCATGCCCGAGGTCGGCATCGGCTTCATCCCCGACGTCGGCGGTGTCTATCTGCTGTCTCGGGCTCCCGGCGGCCTGGGTCTGCACGCCGCGCTGACCGGCGCGCCGTTCTCCGGCGCCGACGCCATCGCCATGGGTTTCGCCGACCACTACGTGCCGCACGGCG
This sequence comes from Mycobacterium sp. MUNTM1, assembly GCF_054660795.1. NCBI lineage: Bacteria > Bacillati > Actinomycetota > Actinomycetes > Mycobacteriales > Mycobacteriaceae > Mycobacterium > Mycobacterium sp. MUNTM1. The sequence continues at coordinate 152,205 of NZ_BAAGDE010000006.1, read as the reverse complement.
ACGTCGAGGCGTTCCGCCGCGCGGTGGTCTCCGACGGTGTGCAGGACGCACTCGCCAAGTACGCGACCGAACCGCCGGCCAGTGACCTTGCCGCGCAACGCGACTGGATCGACGAATGCTATGCCGGCGACTCCGTCGCGGACATCGTCGCCAGTTTGCGCGGCCACCAAAAAGAAGGGGCGGGTCCGGCCAACGAGGCTGCCGACCTGATCGCGACCCGTTCCCCGATCGCGCTGTCGGTGACGCTGGAGGCGGTGCGCCGCGCCGCCAAGCTGTCGACATTGAAAGACGTTTTGGTGCAGGACTATCGGGTGTCGTCGGCATCACTGCGCTCACACGACCTGGTGGAGGGCATCCGCGCCCAGCTGATCGACAAGGATCGCAATCCGCAATGGTCGCCGGCGCAGCTGCCCGCGGTCACGGCGGCCGACGTCGAGGCGTATTTCGCCCCGGTCGACGACGACTTGAGTTTCTAGAAAGGCGGTTTGGATGACAGACACGAATTACGAGACCATCCTCGTCGAGCGCGAAGAGCGTGTCGGCATCATCACCCTGAACCGGCCGAAGGCCCTCAACGCCCTGAACACTCAAGTGATGAACGAAGTCACCAGCGCCGCGGCCGATTTCGACGACGATCCCGGCATCGGGGCGATCATCATCACCGGCTCGGCCAAGGCGTTCGCCGCCGGCGCCGACATCAAGGAGATGGTCGCGCTGACGTTCGCCGACGCCTTCGGGGCCGACTTCTTCGCCCCCTGGAGCAAGCTCGCCGCGGTCCGCACCCCGACGATCGCCGCGGTGGCCGGGCACGCGCTGGGCGGCGGCTGCGAGCTGGCGATGATGTGCGATGTGCTGATCGCCGCCGACACAGCGAAATTCGGCCAGCCCGAGATCAAGCTCGGGGTACTGCCCGGGATGGGCGGCTCACAGCGGCTGACCCGCGCCATCGGCAAGGCCAAGGCCATGGACCTCATCCTGACCGGCCGGACCATCGGCGCCGAAGAAGCCGAACGAAGCGGCCTGGTCTCGCGAGTGGTGCCGGCCGACGACCTGCTGACCGAGGCCAAGGCCGTCGCGACCACCATTTCGCAGATGTCGCACTCGGCTGCCCGGATGGCCAAAGAGGCCGTCAACCGCGCGTTCGAATCCACCCTTACCGAGGGACTTCTCTACGAGCGCAGGCTCTTTCACTCGACTTTCGCAACCGAGGATCAGTCCGAAGGAATGGCGGCCTTCGTCGAGAAGCGCCCGCCGAACTTCACCCACCGCTAGGACGCTTGCATGAGCGAACCGGTTTCCGCGCCGCCCACCGAGGCAGACCGAGGCCCGGCGGACGTCGTCGAGGAGTCCGCGACGCCCAAGCCGGACGTCGCACCGCAACCGGCACCCGTGTCGCGGGCCGGGCGCGCCGCCCCGACCCTGCCGTGGACCGAAAAACCCTGGTGGGTACGGCATTACACGTTCACCGGCACCGCGGTCGGGGTGATCTTCATCTGGCTTTCGCTGACACCGTCGCTGCTGCCACGCGGTCCGTTGTTCCAGGGGCTGGTCAGCGGGCTCTCCGGCGCCATCGGCTATGGGCTGGGCGTCTTTTCGGTCTGGCTGGTGCGGTTTATGCGGGAAAAGGATCACAGCCCGCCGCCGCCCTCCTGGGCATGGAAGGTGCTGATCCCGGTCGGGGTGTTGGGCCAGATACTCATGGCGATCTGGTTTCACGTGTGGCAGGACGACGTGCGCGACCTGATGGGCGTGGAGCACCTGAAGTGGTACGACTATCCGCTGGCCGCGGTGCTGTCCCTGGTGGTGTTGTTCACGGTGGTCGAGCTGGGTCAATTCACCCGCTGGCTGGTCAAATTCCTTGTCGGTCAAGTGGACCGGTTCGTACCGTTTCGACTCTCGGCGACCATCGTGGTCGTCACCCTGGTGGTCCTGACCATCACCCTGCTCAACGGCGTCGTGCTCAAGTTCGCGATGCGCACCATGAACAACACGTTCGCCTCGGCCAACGAGGAGATGAATCCCGACACCGCTCCCCCGAAGACCCCGCTGCGCTCGGGTGGTCCGGAGTCGCTGGTGTCGTGGGAGTCGCTGGGCCGCGAGGGCCGCATCTTCGTCGAGGGCGGTCCAAAGGTCGCCGATCTGACCGCGTTCAACGGGTCCCCGGCCACGGAGCCGATCCGCGCCTACGCCGGGTTGGACTCGTCGAAGGGCATCACGGCGGCCGCGGAGCTGGCGGCCCGGGAACTGCAGCGCGAGGGCGGCCTGCAGCGCGCCGTCGTCGCGGTGGGCACCACCACCGGCACCGGCTGGATCAACGAGGCGGAAGCCTCGGCGCTGGAATACATGTACAACGGCAACACCGCGATCGTGAGCATGCAGTATTCGTTCCTGCCGAGCTGGCTGTCGTTCCTGGTGGACAAGGAAAACGCCCGGCACGCCGGGCAGGCGCTCTTCGAGGCCGTCGACAAGCTGATCCGCCAGATGCCCGAGGGCAGCCGGCCCAAGCTCGTGGTGTTCGGCGAGAGCCTGGGATCGTTCGGGGGCGAGGCGCCGTTCCTGAGCCTGAACAACGTGCTGGCCCGCACCGACGGGGCGTTGTTCAGCGGACCGACCTTCAAAAACACCATCTGGACCGATCTGACGTCGACGCGCGACAACGGATCGCCGGAGTGGTTACCGATCTACCAGGACGGTCGGTACGTCCGATTCGTCGCTCGCGCAAAGGATTTGACGCGTCCCAACGCGCCGTGGGATCACCCGCGGGTGGTGTACCTGCAGCACGCGTCGGACCCCATCGCCTGGTGGACGCCGGACCTGTTGTTCAGCAAGCCCGACTGGCTCAACGAGCCGCGCGGCTACGACGTGCTGCCGCAGACCCGCTGGATCCCGGTCGTCACCTTCCTGCAGGTGTCGGCGGACATGGCGGTGGCGGTGGACGTGCCCGACGGTCATGGCCACCACTACGTCGCCGACGTCGCCGACGGCTGGGCGGCGGTGCTGCCACCGCCCGGCTGGACGCCGGACAAGACCGCGAAGCTGCGTCCGCTGCTGCATTCCGACGAGACGACTTAGAGCCAGCGGCGCGCGGTGCCGCCCGTGCCGGCGAACGCCGGGTCCACCCGGCCCCCGGCCAGCTCGCTCAGCACGCCGGCGCCGGCCAGCGCGTGATAGCCGCCGATGACGTCGGTGGCGCGGTGCAGCCCGATGTCCAGCAGCGCGGCCGCCGCCAGGCTGGAGGTGTAGCCCTCCGAACACAGGATCACCCATTCGACGTCGTCGCCGACGGCCTCGGGCAGCCTGGCCTCGCTGGTGGGATCGCAGCGCCACTCCAGGACGTTGCGTTCGATGACCAGCGCCCCGGGCACCTCGCCCTCGCGGAAGCGCTGGGCCTGCGGCCGGATGTCGACCAGCACCGCGCCGCGCCGCAGCGCATCGGGCACCTCGACGGCGGGCAGGCGGCGATATCGGCGCCGGGCGGACCTCAAGACGACGTCGATACGGCTCATGGCGATCCTTCCGGCTGGTCGGTCAGTTCGGTGCGTTCGCGGCGCAACGTCTTGCGGTCGGTGATCTCGTAGTACGACATTGCCGTCAGGGGCGGCGAGTAGGCATGCACGCTCAGGGTCGGCTGCACCGGCGCGGCTGCGACGTTCGGCGCCCCCGCGACCGGCAGCGACACGGGCACGGTGACCGGCCGCGGCGCCCAGACCACATCGTGCACCCAGCCCAACGGAAAGCCGGCCTGGTCGCCGGCGTCCAGCCGGCGTCGTCGCAAATCCCTTCCGTCCCAACGGTATTCGTTCAGCGATCCGGAAATGACGGTCAGCGCGCCCAGTGACCCGCCGTGGTCGTGCAGCTCGGTCGGCTGGCCGGGCACCCAGCTGATCAGCCAGACGTCGAGTTCCTCGTCGCCGTGGATGCGGGTGAACCAGCGCCGCGACCGGGGTATGCCGCCCGCGGGCAACAGGTGGTCGCAGCGCCCGCTGAGCACATCGTCGGCGGCCTGATCGGTGGCGTAGAGCAGATCGGGCACTCGCAGCCGGGTCGGGCCGGCGGACGGGGCGGAGAGGACGCGCGGGCGCGGGGCAGTCGCGGCGGCGACGGGCACAGACATTTACGAGCTCCAGGGCGAAACGGACAGGACAAGCGGCGGCGTGTTACGGCCGACAACACTCGCAAAATCCGAAGCGCTCCATCACGGCCGCCAGTGTTGCATAGATTGAGACGGTGCGCTGGCGCGGTGATCGGTCCCGGCGGTGGGGCGCGGCTGTTGCCGCGGCCGTCATCCTGGCGGTCACGGGGTGCTCGCACGGCGCCCCTTCGTCCCCGTCGGCGCGGCAATCCGGCGGCCCCTCCGGCCCGGGGCCGGCGCCCGCGGGCTCCGTCGGCCTGTCCCCCGCCGGCGTGACGACCAGGGTGGACGTCCCCGCGGATTCGACCGAAGAGGAGTACTACCAGGCCTGTCACGCCGCGAAAGAGTGGATGGACGCCCAGCCCAAGACGGATGCGTCGCTGTTCGAGCCGTATCTGTCGATGGTTCAGGCGTCTCCCGCGGGCACTGCGGGCAGCTGGAACGCGCCGTGGGCGAAGTTGACGCCGGCCCGCCAGGCCGCCGTGATCGTCGCCGCGCGGGCGGCCGCCAACGACGAATGCGGGTAGCGCCACGGCCCGGGGATTTTTCGCCGCCGCGTAATTGGGATCACGGCTGAAAAAAGTGCCCGCGCCCCCCGCCGGCCGCCCTCCTCCGCGCAAAATATAGGGGTGCCCGACGAACTTCCGCGTCGATCAGAACCGGCCCGGGTGGCACTCGCCCTCGGCAGCGGCGGCGCCCGCGGCTACGCGCACATCGGGGTGATCGAGGCTCTGGTGGCGCGCGGCTACGACATCGTCGGCGTCTCCGGCTCGTCGATGGGCGCGCTGGTCGGCGGGCTGCAGGCGGCCGGGCGGCTCGACGAGTTCGCCGACTGGGCGAAGTCGCTGACCCAGCGCACCATCCTGCGGCTGCTGGACCCGTCCATCAGCGCGGCCGGCGTGATGCGGGCCGGCAAGATCTTGGACGCGGTGCGCGACATCCTGGGCCCGGTCGCCATCGAGGACCTGCCCGTCCCCTACACCGCGGTGGCGACCGACCTGCTGGCGGGCAAGTCGGTGTGGTTTCAGCGCGGCCCCCTCGACGAGGCGATCCGGGCGTCCATCGCGATCCCCGGCGTGATCGCACCCCACGCCGTCGACGGGCGGCTGCTCGCCGACGGCGGCATCCTGGACCCGCTGCCGCTGGCCCCGCTCGCCGCGGTCAACGCCGACCTGACCATCGCGGTGAGCCTGTCTGGCAGCGAGGCGATCAGCAACCGCGAACCGGAGCCGGGCGCCACCGTCGAGTGGTTGACCCGCATGGTGCGCAGCACCTCGGCGCTGCTCGACACGGCCGCCGCTCGGTCGCTGCTCGATCGGCCGACGGCCCGCGCGGTGTTGAGCAGGCTGGGCGGGCCGCCCGGCGAGCCGGACGGCTGGACGGACACCCAGGAGGGCGAGCAGCCGGTTGACGACGCCGGCGAGCTGGCCGGCGTCGGACCCGACGTGCCGAAACTGGGCAGCTTCGAGGTGATGAACCGGACCATCGACATCGCCCAGGCCGCCCTGGCCCGCCACACCCTGGCGGTCTACCCGCCCGACCTGCACATCGAGGTCCCGCGCTCGACGTGCCGGGCCCTGGAATTCCATCGGGCGGTGGAGGTGATCGCCGCCGGCCGCGCGCTGGCGGACGACGCGCTGGACGCCCTGGAAGTCGAGGACGACCGAGACGTCCCGCCCGCGATCGAACGCTGAGCGGCGCTCAAATCTCTTGCGCGTCAAGCGCTGTCACAGGCCCAGAAACCGGGCGACGGCCGCGGCTTCGCGGCGGCCCTGCTCGCGTCCGGCCCGGGCGGACGGGATGCGGCAGCCCGGGTCCAGCGCGTTGGGCCCGAAGGCGGCCAGCGAATCGGCATCGGCGAAGACGGCGAGCGCCGCGCCGGGAAACGCGGAGATCTCGGCGGCCGGCCCGGCGCCGAACGGCGCCGGCGCATCGACGCCCGAGGGCACCAAGACCACCGCCGTCGCGCAATCGGCGGCCACCACGAGGTTGACCGAGCTGGCGACGCCGCCGTCCATGTAGTGCCGGCCCGCGATGGTCACCGGCGGCCATGCCCCGGGCACCGCGCAGCTGGCCGCGACGGCATCGACCAGCTCGACGTCGGAGCCGCGGTCGAAGACGGTCAATTCGCCGGTGTCGACGTCGATCGCGGTGATCCGCAACTCCCGGTTCGGCCAGTGGTGTGACGGCAGGCGCCGCGCGATGACGTCGCGGCGCACCCGTGCCGGAACGGTTTTGGTTTCCAGCGCCACCGCGCCGATGCGCTGCATCTGTTGCCGGGTCCGGTCCAGCGTGTCCTCGTAGGGCTCGCCCAGGGCCGTCAGGAACATTTCGGTGATGGTCTCGAGGTCGACACCGGAATCGATTTCGGCCGACGCCTCGGCGACCTGCCGGTCGAACAGCTCGTCCAGGGTGTGGCCGCTGCTCAGCTGCGCGGCGACGGCCGAGCCGGCCGATGTCCCGACCAGCACGTCCGATTCGGTCAGCAGCCGGGCCGCCGCGGGCGACTCGTCGGCGATGCCCCGCAGAACACCTGTCTCCCAGGCGATTCCCGCTATTCCCCCACCGGCCAGCACCAGGGCGCGATTGAGTGTCACGTCGTCTACCTTGCCAAACGGCGTCAGGCCAGTTGTCGGGTGTTCGGCAGCGCGTGCTGCGACTCCTCCACCGGCGAGCTCAGGTCCTCGCGACGCAGCAGATGTTTGGGCGGGTCCGGCAGGATCATGCTGCGGTGGATTTGCAGAGCCGCATCGACATGGAACAGTTCACCCGCCGGCAGCAGCCGCCAGCGTGGCTCGTCGTCCATCACCTCGGTGGCGAACACCACCGACGACCGTTCACACAGATGCTCCGAGCGGGCGTGAATTCGGTTGGTGCACAGGTCGAATTCGGAGTCATGCGAAGCCGCGTCGTCGGATCGATCCAGGATATAGAGGTGATGGGTCTCCGGGTATCGCAGCGCCCACATGTCGGTGGCCGTGCACAACAACACGTTGACCGCGTAGATAGGGACGTGCTCGGCGAGCCATCGCATGGCGTCGGTGAGGCCGGCCGTGATGTCGCCGTCGCGCGCCCGGATGGCGGCGGTGATCAACGCGAACACCCGCTCGGAGTCGGTGTCGCCCAACACCAGGTCGTCGGTGCCGACCTCACGCAGCCGCGCGTCGAGGATGTCCAGCCCCTCGAGGACGCCGTTGTGCGCGAAGATCCGCCCGTCCTGCAGGAACGGGTGGGTGTTGTGGATGTCGAGCGAACCGGTGGTGGCATAGCGGACATGGGCGATGACGGTCGTGCCGGTCATCCGGTGCGCCTCGGTCGCGAATTTCGCGTCCTGCCAGGCCGCTATCGGCTCCTTGTACAGGTGCGGCCGGCCGTGTTCGTCGTAGACGCCCAGCCCGGTGCCGTCCGGGTTGCGCCTACTCTGTTGAGCCAGGCTGTCCGGGGCGTCCAGCAGCCAGAAGGTCGCGGTGCACGCGTGCGTTCCGGCGTGCAGGCCAAAAAGTCGGCACATGACTTCCCACGCTAGCGGTCGCGGGTCAGCCCGTCAGCACGGCCGACAGGTCGTGCAGCGCTTGGCGCGCGTAGCCCTTCCACATCCTGCCCAGCACCGGCAGGGCCCAAGCCGTCAACGCCGAGCGTGGGCGGATGTCCCAGCGCCAGGTGATCTGCGTGCCGCCCGCGGCCGGGGCGAAGATCCATTCGCCGAGAACGTGGTCGACCAGCAGCGCCATCGGGCCGGTGATCTCCGAGAGCCGGTAGCCGAACGAGCGCGGCGGGTCGACGCTGGTCAGTTCCTCGCGCATGGTGGCGCCTCCGGCCAGGTGCACGACGCGGGTTTGGCCCGCCGCGTCCCAGGCGCCGGTCTGCTCGCGCACCTCCCTGATCGGCGGGAACGGCCCGTACCAGCGGTGGAAAAGCGTCGGCAGCGGAATGGGCAGCGTGCCGTGAAAGGCATCCTGGACCGCGACCGGGGTGACCACGGATTGATCGACGATGAATGAATGTGCCACTGGTGTAACGCCTTTGCGCTCAGCGCGCCTCGATCACCTGGTATTCGCCCTCGGCGTAACGCGACCGGATGGTTTTCTTGTCGTACTTGCCGACGCTGGTGCGCGGGATCTCGTCGACGAAGGTCCACCGCTCGGGCAGCCACCACCGAACGACCTTGTCGGCGAGGAAGTTTCGCAGCTGTTCGGGGCTCACCGCAGCGCCCTCCTTGGCCACGATCACCGCGAGCGGCCTTTCCTCCCAGCGCTCGTCGGGAACACCGACCACGGCGGCCTCGACCACATCCGGGTGCCCGATCAAGAAGTTCTCCAACTCGACCGAGGAGATCCACTCCCCACCGGATTTGATGACGTCCTTGGCACGGTCGGTCAGGGTGACGAACCCGCGCTCATCGATGCGGCCCACGTCGCCGGTGCGCAGCCAGCCGGAGTCGAACTTCGATTCGTCGCGGCCCAGGTAGTAGGAGCCGGCGATCCACGGTCCGCGGACCTCGACCTCGCCGACGGCCTCGCCGTCGTTGGGCAGTACCTGACCGTCGTCGTCGACGATGCGCATCTCCACCCCGCACACCGGCTGACCCTGCGTCCCGCGGAAGGCCCAGTGCTGGTCCTCCGGGGTGCCCGGGGGCGGCCACGCCATGGTGGCCAGCGGCGACGTCTCCGTCATGCCCCACAGCTGACGGATCTGCACGTCGTGCTTTTCCTCGAAGGTGCGCATCAGCGACACCGGGACGGCCGAGCCGCCACAGACCACCAACCGCAGCGACGACATGTCGTGGTCGGGGTCGTCCTCGAGGTGATGCAGGACGCCGTTCCAGATTGTCGGCACCGCGCCGGTCACGGTGGGCTTCAGGTCCTCGACCATCGCGACCAGCGAGCGGGGGTCGAGGTGGCAATCGGGCAACACCAGGTCGGCGCCGGCCATCAGCGCCGCGTACGGCAGCCCCCAGGCGTTGGCGTGGAACATCGGCACGATGGGCAGCACGCTGTCGGTGGCCCCGACGCCGATGCCGTTGGTGGTACACGCGCCCATCGTGTGCAGGAAGCTCGAACGGTGGCTGTAGACAACGCCTTTCGGGTTGCCGGTGGTGCCGCTGGTGTAGCACATCGCGGCCGCGGAGTTCTCGTCGATGCGGGGCCAGTCGAACTCGGTGGACTCGCCGTCGAGGACGTCGGCGTAGCGCAGCACGGTCTTGCCCGCGCCCTCCAGCGCCTCGGTGTCGTCGCCGACCACGATCACGGTGTGCACGGTCTCGAGCTCGGGCAGCACGGGTGCCAGCAATTTCACCAGTGAGGAGTCGACCAGCACCACCTGGTCTTCGGCCTCGTTGGCGACGAAGGCGATCTGCTCGGGGAACAGCCGGATGTTGAGGGTATGCAGGACGGCGCCCATCGAGGGCAGGGCGAGGTATGCGGTGAGGTGCTCGGCGTTGTTCCACATGAACGTGCCTACCCGCTGGTCACCGGTGACGCCGAGCCGGCGCAGGCCATTCGCCAGTTGCGCGGCCTGCCGGCCCAGCTCCCGGTAGGTCGTGCGTCGGTAGCCGTCACCGGTGGCCGTCGTGACGGTGCGTTCGCCGTGCACGGTGCAGCCGTGACGCATGATCGCGGTGATGGTCAACGGATAGTCCTGCATCGTGCCGTCCACTGATCTACCGCCTTAACTCTCGGGGCAGCACCCGCCTGTGCCGTCGGCCGCCTCCCACCCTAAGCCTCAACCCGCCGAGAGTGTCAGCACCTGAGGGTGCTGACGGTCGATTGGTGGATTCCGTTCCGCCGGGGTCGCTTTGGACGCCGCGCCGCACCGGCGAGCCTAGACCAGGACCGGTTCCCACTCCGGCAGTTCGGGAAGCCAGCCGGCGACCGACAGGTCCCGGTCGCTCGCACCGTCGCGGGCCTGCGATGGCGCGCTCGAGGAGATGCGCGCCGCGGTGACCACACCGGAGTAGTCGGCGACATAGAGATGGGTGCCGTCGGGGCTCTCCACCACGCACGACGGGTGCTGGAACACCCTGACCTCGCCGACCACGTCCTGCTGATGGGTGCTCAGCACCGTGATGCGGTCGTCGCTGACCAGGTAGGCCCGCGCGCCGTCGCGGCTGAGCGTCATCCGTGTGAGCGGGCCGGTGATCTCCGGGATCTTGTGGGTGCCGACGATCTTGTTGACCCGGGTGTCGATCACGTCGAGCACCGCGCCCGCGACGGGATCGCAGCTCGCCACGTACGCTGTGCCGCCGTCGTTGCTCAACGCCACATCGCGCAGGGGCAGACCGAGGTCGACGACGCCGACGATGCGCGACCGGCCGCCGACCCGGCGATTGTCGGACCGGGTCCGCGTCTCGATCATGACCAGGCTGCCGCCTGTCGGGGCGTTCATGCCGACGTACAGCCGGCGTCCGTCGGAGCTGATCCGCACGCATTCGGCGGAGGTGCCCGGCGCGGTCGCCAGGTCGATGACCTCGAGTTCGCCGGTGGTGGTGTCCAGCACCGTCACATCGGCGCCGCGAACCGCGTTCCGGCTGGCGTAAAGGAATTTGCCCTCCGGGCTCACCGTCAGGTCGCTGACGCTGTTCGCGAGCTTGTGTGTGGCGATACGCCAGTTCGTGACGACGTCGATGACCTCGATGGCGTCGTAGCCGGCGGTCGCGATGCTGACGTAGGCGTAGTTGGAGTCCGCGCTGCTCATGGTGACCGCGAACGGCTCGACCAGCCCGGGGACGGTGCTCGAGACACGACACGTGTTGGCGTCGATGACCGAAACCATGTCGCGACCGTAATTCGTTGCGACCAGCCGGCGCCCGTCCGGGCTGATGTCGATATCGCTGATCGGGCCGTGGTGCAATGGCACGCGCACCACCGAGGTGGTGTCGAGCTCGAAGATTCGGGCGTCTCGATCGTCGTGCGCGGCCTTAGGGCCGTTCACATCGTTCACGCTGGCACCGCCTTTGCTGTGTTTGTCGGCTCTGGTGGGCACAGTGGCGAAGCCGCCGGTACGTGTGCGACGATTTGGCCTCCGGATCCACCGGCTTTCAGCACCGAAAGGCGCTGACGAGACTGGTTTTCGGTAGTCTACTGGCCAAAAATCGCCGCACCGCAGTTCGAGATGCTCGACGTTAGCTACGTCACTGTCCGCACTCAGGTTCTGCTCAGACTTCCAATCACGCTGTATCGCAGTCGCTTACCCGTAGCGAAAGTCAGGCAAACCCGCTTCCGGCGGATTTCGCTCGCGCCGCTAACAGCCCACGTGAGCGCGTTATCGGCTGGGGATGTAAGGAATTCTCAGGTTTTTCGGGCGACGAGGGATGAATCACACATCCGACGGTGTGACCTTCTCGCGGCGGACGTCGGATCACAGCGCGTCATGGTCGCGTTCCCCGGTCCGGATGCGGACAAGCGCTTCCACCGGTGACACCCACACCTTGCCGTCACCGATCTTCCCGGTGCGGGCCGCGCCGATGATCGCCCCTGTGACCCGGTCCACGAATTCCTCGTCGATCAGCACCTCGACCCGCACTTTCGGTACGAAATCGACTGCGTATTCGGCTCCGCGGTAGACCTCGGTGTGCCCCCGTTGCCTCCCATACCCCTGGACCTCGGTGACGGTCAACCCCAGCACACCGGCGGACTCCACGGCGTGCCTGACGTCATCGAGGGTGAAGGGTTGGACGATCGCGGTAATCAGCTTCATGACGGCTTCGCATTCTCAATCATCCACCGGCTCAGCGTGTTTGGGTGCGCCCGAATCACTCCGTGAGGCAGAGAGCGGCTCGAGCCGCCGGCCCGTGACGAGTGTGTCGTCGGGGTAAGCCTCTTCGTCGTGGACGCCGAGGTCCCCGGTCTCCAACACCTCGTCCGGCAACCGCAATTTCATAAACGGGCCAAGCACTTTCAGGATGACAAACGTGACCAGCGCATCCCAGACGATGACCGTGCCCGCGGCACCGGCCTGGATCAATATCTGTTTGGGATGGTGACCGTACAGCCAACCGGCGAAAGTCACGTCCTGCCCTGTGCTGCCGCCGAGATATTCGACGATGTGCGGGTCGGCGAGTACCCCGACCAGCAACCCGCCGGCCAAACCCGCCACGCCGTGCGTGTGAAACACACCCAACGTGTCGTCCACTTTCTTGAAAAGCCTTGTCGTACCGAGCCAATTCCATGACATCCAGACCAGGGACGAGGCGACGGCCCCGATGATCATCGCACCGAAGCTGTTGACGAAACCGGCCGCCGGCGTGATCGCGACCAGACCGCTGATCATCCCGTTCACCGCACCGAGGAACGTCGGCTTGCGCTGCTTGCTCGCGAAGATGTCCCAGATCACCCAGGTCAGCAATGCGACCGCGGTAGCGAGATTGGTGTTGATCACCGCCAGTGACGCGTCGGCACCCGAGAAGTACGGGTCGCCCCCGTTGAAGCCGTTCCAGCCCAGCCACAAAACCCCGGCGCCGACCGCGGCCAGCGGCAGGTTGTTCGGCACCGCACGCTCCCGGTCCCGCGCCAAGCGCGGACCTATCACCGCGGCGGCGACGAACCCGGAAGTCCCGGCGGCAAGATGAATCACGTACCCGCCGCTGTAATCCAGGGCGCCCGCGTGTGACCACCAGCCGCCGCCCCACAACAGGAAAGCATTGACCGAGTACGCGAACGTCGACCAGAGCGGCACGAAGATCAGCCAGACCTTGAAGCTCATTCGCCCGATCACGCTGCCGAGAAAAAGTAGCGGCGTGATGGCGGCGAACACGAACTGGAAGTACGCCAGCGTGGTCTCCGAGAAGCGGAAAGACGGCATGGTGCCATCCAGCAGCGGGATATAGGCGATCTGCTGGTTGTTGCTACTCAGGATGGTTCTGGGCTTCCCGACCGCCGCCTGCAGGATGCCCGGCCCGAGTTTCAGCGGTTCGCCGAACCCCATCTTGAAACCCCAGAGCACCCACACGACCAGCACCAAAGAAAATCCGGTGAAGGCCATCAACATGGTGTTGACGGCCCACTTTCTCTGCACGATTCCGCCGTACAGGACGGCAATGCCCGGAATGCTCATCAGGCCGACCAGAGTCGCCGCCACCAACTGCCAGGCGTTATCTCCGGGATTCACCCAATCTGGATAAGGCAACATGGTTCAGACACACCCCAATTCGGGCCGGTAGGCCTTTGAGAATCAGCTGCGGTGCGAAGTGACGCCGTAGACGGGTGAAGCGTCGAATGGCAATGTTTCGCCTGTATGAGCGCGATTTTAAGAATTCATTTCGGAATGCCGCGCGCCTAGCTGAACTGCGTTTGCGGCCTCTCCAAGCCAACACCGTCGACGGTGATGTCGAGTTTCTCGTTGTAGAAAGCGATTAGACCGGCAATCTGACTGACCGCCGGAAGCGGATAGTGGTAGGCCCACGCCAGGTCCTCGTGCAGGGCGTCACCCACGCGCACCGACCAATAACCCGACGTAACCCCCTTGTACGGACACAACGTCTGGGTGGGACTGGGTTCCAGGTTCTCGAACGCGACATCGGTCGGATCGATGTAATACCTTGTCGGCAAACCTGTTTCGAACAGCAAGACGGGAGTTATGGTGTCGGCCAAGGCAATTCCGTCGAGCTCGACGCGCACATGCCGGTGCGAGCGCAGGGCGTCGACGCGCGAATACGGATTGCGTGGGTGGCCGTAGATCGGCTCGTCTTCTTCGAACCAGCGCAACGGATTCCAGTCGAACCGCACGGTTCCGGCCAGCGGGCCGTCCCCGACGGCATCGAATACTCGCGCCGCGGACTCGTGCGTCTGGCCGGCGCCCACCAGGGAGTACAGTCGCGACGCGCCGAATTGCACTGTCTGAGCGTGGTTTTCATCGTGCAGGAACTCGAAACTGACGTCGTCGAGCGGGATGTAGTACTGCGGGTAATACGGAACCTCCCACACGTACCGGGCGGCGGTGGTGTCGAAGACCAGCGCGTCGCCGAGATAACCACGGACCCGCCGGGGGGCGGGTTCGATCCTGCCGCGCGAGGCGGCCATCTGCGGGTAGCCGGAGTCGGCGGTCATCGCTGACCTACTGGTCCTTGGACGCCAGCCCGGCCGGGGCGTGACCGATGGCCTTGCGGATCGCGTCGGCCAGCGCCAGCGCGCTCTCCTCGGTCAGTTCCAGGGCCACCCGTGCAGACGGGCCGAGCTGCGGGTTGATCACGTCGATGTTGACGGTGTGGCCGTAGGGCGCGTGGACGGGGTGGTCGACATACACCGTCGCGCGGTTGGCGCCGAACCATCCCGTCGCCCCCTTGCCGCTGCCGTCGATCTCGACATGTTCGGTGAGATACGTGCACATGGGAGATGCCTAGCCCTTCAGGTAGGTGGCGAAGAACTCGTCGATGCGGTGCCAGCCGTCCACCGCGGCCTCCGGCCGGTACGCCGGGCGGTCGACGGAGAAGAACGAGTGTCCCGCACCCTCGTAGGAGTGGAACTCGTGCGGCTTGTCCAGTTTGTTCAGCTCGGCGTCCAGGGCGGCCACCGCGGCGGGCGCCGGGAACCGGTCGTCGAGCCCGAACAGGCCCAGGAGCGGACAGCTGAGGTTTGCGGCCAGGTGCAGGATCGGCTTCATCGCCTTGGGCATGCCCTCGGGTGGGTCCTCGACGATGAAGGCGCCGTAGCAGTCCACCGCCGCGTCGAACGGCAGCGAGCAGGCCGCCAGGTAGGCGTGCCGCCCGCCCGAGCAGTGCCCGATGACACCGAACTTGCCGTTGGCGCCGTCCAACGTGCGCAGCTGCTCCACCGCGCCCGCGACGTCGCCGACCAATCGTTCGTCGGGCACCCCGCCGGCGGCGCGCGCCGCGGCGGCCGCGTCATCGGGCGCGGCGCCGGGGGCCTCCCGCGAATAGAGGTTCGGCGCCACCGCGTTGTAGCCGCTGACGGCGAGCCGGCGGACGAACTCCTTGGTCTCCCGGTCGTACCCGGGCATGTGGTGGATCCACACGACGCCGCCCCGCGAGGCCTGCGCGAGCGGCACGGCCTGGTATGCCTCGATCTCGTCGCCGCCGTGGCCAGTGATGGTGATGGTCTCTGCGCGAATGGCGTCTGCGCTGGGTGCGTTCATCGCGACTCCCTTTCTCCGCTCCGGTGGCATTGCCGTTGTGGCCAACCGGATGCTTCAGCGCTGCGGCAGGTCCGGGGCCGCTCCGCCGAGAACCAACGTAGCCGAATCACGCTGCGGGTTCAGTGCCGCTTGTCGCGCACCTTGTAGGTCGAGGGCCACGACTTGCGGGACTCGTCTCCGGTCAACGGAGTTCCCATCCCGCCGACCTTGACGGCGTACGCCTCCTTGCCGGGGCCGACCTCACGGTTGGCGTGCTCCTGGGCCAAGAAATAGAGCTCGTCGATGGTGGCTTCGTCGTAAGCGACGAACGAGGTTTCCCGCGCGACGTCGTCGATGCCGACCAGCATCCGGTCGGGCAGTAGCCGCGACGCCACCGCCGCGAGCCCCAGCAGCCCAAACGGGATGATCCAATAGCAGAGGAACGACAGCGGTGTCTTCGTGTCCAGCATCAGGGCGGCGGTGGTCCCAGCGGGCACTGCGGGACCTTCCAGGATCGACGGGATCACCGACGACACCGTCATCCCGGCGAACGTCGCGACCCACAGCCAGCTCAGGACCTTGACGACGCGGCCGAACAGCTCGGTCTTGGCGACGTCGGGGGCTTGTTCCGCCGCGGCGAACTCGGCCACGAAGGGCTTGCCGATCAGTACCCCGATCAGCGTTACCAGGAAGATCCCGGCGTTGCTCAGCGGCAGGATCCACCGCTGCAGGAACAAATCGCTGAGGGCGAAGGCCAGGACGGCGAGAATCAAAAGCACTGCGGCGGAAGCAAAATCGAAGAACTGCCACTTCCTGCCGATCGCGCCCCCCACGCCCAGGCTGGCGGCGGCGATCGTCAATGCGACCAGCACGGCCGCGACGAACGGAACGTTACCGACGAGTACCCAATACACGATCCACGGCGCGAGGCCGAACAGCATGCCCATGCTGGGTCAGTGTATGGATGACGGTTTGCGGCCCGGTCGGCGGCAGGCCCAAACTGTTGGTCCGCGCGCACGTTGGTTGTAGCGACCGCCGATCGCGATTCATCGAACATGTTATGGCACAACCGGTTCCGGGTGCTGAGCGGGCGGCACGGCGTGCAGCGCCATCGCCAGGAAGTCCAGGCGCCACAGCGACCGGAACAGCGTCAGCCCGAAGTCGTGCACACGCCGGGTGTCTTCGGGCCTGACGTCATCGCGCTCTGCCACGCCGTCGATGATCGCCGCGATGGTGCGGCGGCCGTCGACGAGCTCGACGAAGGGCAGCTGGGCCGGGTTGAGCTTCAGCGTCGCGCCGGGCATGTGAATGGTGTCGCCGGACAAGACGCAGGCGGCGCGCAGCACCGGGACGTAGTCGAGGCAGGCCGCCGCCGAGAAGTCGATCCTGTAGTCGCCTTTCGGTCGGTCCGGGCGGCAGGCGAGGAAGAAGTGGGTGGCGTTCGCCGGTTGCAGCCGTTCCATCACCGACCACAGCTTGGTGTCGGGCAGCTGGTTGACCACCGACTGGAACCGGCTCGCCGGGGCGAAGAGGTCGTGCGGGTAATACGGCGTGTTGCGCAGCCAGCCCTGAAACGCCAGCCCGGCGGAGTCGACCAGCTCCAGGCATTCGTCGACGGTGTAGCTGCGTTGGCGGGCGTGCAGGAAGGTGTCCACGAGCGCGCCCTCGGACATCAGATCGCGCGCGCTGTGCAGATAAGTGCGCACGGGGTGGTCGGCCGGCAGCGTCGCGATCGCCTGGACGACCAGTTGTACCGAGGCGTCGTCCTGGGACAGGCCGAGGTCGCGGAACGCCGACTCGAGCATGTCGACCCCGATCCGGCCGTACCTCGCGTAGAGCATGACGCCCAGCACCCCGTCCGGGCGCAGGCACTCACCGAGCGCCGTCAACCCGGCCAGCGGGTCGGCCAGGTGGTGCAGGACGCCGCTGGACACGATGAGGTCGAAGTCGCGCGACAGCGCCGACACCTCTTCGATCGGAAGCAGCCGCAACTCCAGGTTGTCCAGGCCGTGCTTGTCCTTCAGCCGCCGGTGGTGATTCAGCGCGGACTGGCTGACGTCGATCGCGACGACCTTGGCCCCGCGGTTCATGTAGGCCAGCACGGCCGCCTGGAAGGTGCCGCAGCCCGCCACCAGGATGTCCAAGTCCGCCTTGTATTCCCGGTCGGGCCACAACATCCGATGGGCCCAGTAGGGGTCGAACCAATCCCAGTGGTTCGTGGTCCACGCCGCCAGATCGGTTACCGGAGGCGGATATTCCCACCGGTCGTATTGGCGGGAGACCCCGTCGCCCCGCGGATCCTCGGTCACTTCGGCGCTCTCTCCTTCGGGGTGGCAAATCGCGCAACGGTACGACGAACTTACTGCGCCTGCCACATTCGGCCGCGGCACCAGCCGCCCCGATTCGTTCCGATCTGACGATTCGGGGCTGCACAATTAGGATTCGGTTCCTGCACCATCCACGGCGAGGAGTCAGCGAATGAAGAACACGGCAAGCTTGCGCGGCCCGATCGCTGTCGGCCTGGCCGCGTTCATCGTCCTCGCCACCGCCCCGGCCGCGAACGCCGACCCGGCTGACGACAACTTTCTGCGCGCGCTGACCCAGCGGGGGCTCAGCTGGCCCAGCGGCAACGACCAAACGATGATCAATGTCGGCCATGCGGTGTGCGCCGACTGGGCGGGTGGCGACACCATGGCCCAGACGGTCGACGACGTGCAGAAGGCACTCGGGCTGAGCACCAACGGCGCCGGCACCGTGATCGGGGCGGCGACGGCGTCGTACTGCCCCGAATTCCGCAGCAAAATGTAGGGCGCTACGGGTTACCGGCTTCTTCTTCGGCGTAGTGGATCATGCGCTCGCTGAGTCGGACCAACGGGTCCTCGTGCCCGCCGGGCATGCTGTAGGCCAGGCGACGCAGCTCGATGGCGAATCCGTACAGATCTTGGCTGAGGGACGGAGCGTTCATAGGGCGACTTCCCACGTATGTGGAGTGTGTATTGGATTCTGTAAGCGCCTGGCGACTCTTCCCGAACAGACCGCCATGGGCATGCGCTTGCGCGCTACGCATACCTCGATTCCCGTTCATCGCAAACCGCAACGTGCACCCGCCGCGTTCCGTCTGACGGGTGCGTGCACGCGCCCGGTAGCGAATCGGGAACACTTGCCCTACCAGTGCAGACTTGGTGCCCCCAGTCGGACTCGAACCGACACTTGGCGGATTTTAAGTCCGCTGCCTCTGCCAATTGGGCTATGGGGGCCCGGCGGCGAATCTAGCGTGTTGCGGCCCCGCGCGCGGCATCGCATCGACTCACTAATTAGCCAGATGTACAACGTGCGGCCCGCATGGGCGTCCGCTACGATCCGCGCGCCGCGCGCGGTTTCCTCTCTCGGGGCCGCCGCTCAGATGACATCACTATGTCGTCCGACAGGGCCTTGTTAAAACTGCCGCCCTTGTCGTTAAAAAGCCGTAAACGGCTGTCACCTGCGCCCTTTGGGTGGGGAACGTGAGGTTGTGGGTCATTAGCCTTACGCACACGCAAGGGGCCGTTTACGTGCAGAGAGGTCGATCCACGCCGGGGGTCGACTCGTTCCAACACTAGGAGCAACGGATGTCGTTTCTGACAACACAAACTGAAGAGATGTTAGCCGCGGAGCAACTGCTCAGCGGGATCAACACCAATTTGGCGGCGCAGAACGCGGGCGCGGCTGCCGCGACCACGGTCGTCGCCCCGGCGGCCGCCGACCCGGTTTCGGCCCAGCAGGCCGCCCTGTTCTCGACCTACGGCACCACCTACCAGACGGTCGCGGCGCAGGCCCAGGCTCAGCTGGAGCAGTACGCGAGCACCCTGGGGGTCAGCTCCAACAGCTACGGCGACACCGAGGCAGTCAACGCGGCCCAGGCCGTGCTCTCGAACGCGAACATCGCGGCGAGCCCCCTGGACGCCACGACGTCCGGCAGCAACCCGCTCGACGTCCTGCAGTGGCTCCTCGGCGGGACCGGCAACTACAGCGCCGGTCTGGGCGGTCCGTTCGGCCTGTCCAGCAACCTGGGCAACATGTTGAACATCGGCGGCGGCAACTGGGCGTCGGCCGCGTCCGACCTGCTCGGCATGGCCGGTGGCGGTCTGCTTCCCGCCGCCGCCTCGGACACGGGCGACGCCGCGGCCGCGGCCGGGGCCGCGGACCTCGCCGCGTCGACCGCACCGGCCAGCCCCGGCATGGTCGGCATGGGCGCGATGCCCGCGGCTGCGATGGGCCAGGCGACCATGGTCAGCAAGCTCTCGGTGCCGCCCACCTGGGCCGGTGCGGTCACCCCGGTTGCGGGCACCGCCGCCGCGCCGCTGCAGACCGTCGGCTGGACGGCCGCCGCGCCGCAGGCCGGCGCCGGAACGATCGTGCCGGGCATGCCGGGCGTGGGGGCGATGGCGCGCAACAGCGCGGGCTTCGGCGCGCCGCGCTACGGCGTCAAGCCGATCGTCATGCCGAAGGCGTCGAGCCTCTAGGCGGCGGGCACAGACTCGCCCACCGGCCAGCAAGCACGTTTTCACACCGACAACAAGGAACGGGATTAGGAATGGTTCTTGATTTTGCGGGTGTACCACCAGAGATCACGTCGTCGCTCATGTACGCGGGCGCGGGCTCGGGGCCGCTCATGGCCGCCGCTACGGCGTACGCCAACCTGTCCGCCGAGATCAGCTCGACCGCCAGCCAGTGGGAATCGATCATCTCGTTGCTGACCACCGAGCAGTGGACGGGTGGCGGGGCGGCGGCGGCGGCCACCGCCGCCCAGCCCATCGTCACGTACCTCACCGAGACGGCGGCGGCGCTCGAACAGGCCAGCACGCAGGCCACCGCGTCGGCAGCCGCGTATGAGGCGGCCTTCGCGGCCACGGTGCCCCCGCCGGTGATCGCGGCCAACCGGTCGCTGCTGGCGACGCTCGTCGCGACGAACTTCCTGGGGGTCAACTCGGCTGCCATCGCCGCGACCGAGGCGCAGTACGCCGAGATGTGGGTTCAGGACGCCACCATGATGGCCACCTACCAGGCGGCCTCGGCGGCGGCCGGCACCCTGCAGCCGGTGACGCCGCTGACGTCAACCACCAACCCGACGGCCGCGGCGGCCATCGACAACAGCGCGCTTGTGGGCAATTCGGCGAACGGGACCGTCCAGGCGTTGGATGCCGCTCCCCTCGACGCGATTCCCGGCTACACCACGCCACCGATTCCGACGAGCGCGGGCTTGCTGCAGTCGATCGACGGCTTCCTCGGCACGCCATCGGTGTTCAATGCCACCAACGGTGCGGTCAACACGGCGGCCTGGTTCGTCATGAACACCATCCCGACAGCGGTCTCGCTGGGCCATACCCTGTCCTCCGCGGCCCCCGCGGCCGCGGTCAGCGACGTGGCGCCAGCCGGTGCGGCGGGCATCACCGAGGGTGCGATGGTGAGCGCGGTGACGCCGGCGGGGGGTCTGGGCGCGGCGGCGTCGGCGAGCGTCGGCGAGGCGTCGGCGGTCGGCGGCCTCTCGGTACCGGCAAGTTGGTCCACGGCCGCGCCGGCGACTGCGGCTTCGGCCGCCGCCCCGCTCGAGGGCTCGGGCTGGACCGTCGCCTCCGAGGCCGCCTCGGCCGAGCCGGTCACCGCGATGCCCGGCATGCCCGGAATGGCGGCGGCAGCAAAGGGCGCGGGCGCCTACGGCGCCGGACCTCGGTACGGCTTCAAGCCGATCGTCATGCCCAAACAGGTTGTCGTCTGAGAGGGTCCGCTGATATGGGAAAAGGGGGTACAAGTCACCCATTTGAGGCGAGCAATTAACCGGTAGGCCGTAGGCTCTTTACAACGCGGCCACCACCGCATCAATTACAACTGCTAAGACTTCGGCGAACTGAAGCTTCAAGATAGGAGACAGCCGTCATGGCAACACGTTTTATGACCGACCCGCACGAGATGCGGGCGATGGCGGGCCGCTTCGAGGTCCACGCCCAGACCGTTGAGGACGAGGCTCGCAAGATGTGGGCGTCGTCGATGAACATCGCCGGCTCGGGCTGGAGCGGTCAGGCCCAGGCCACCTCGTACGACACCATGGGTCAGGTCAACCAGGCCTTCCGCAACATCGTCAACATGCTCCACGGGGTGCGCGACGGTCTGATCCGCGACGCGAACAACTACGAGCAGCAAGAGCAGGCCTCGCAGCAAATCCTCAGCAGCTAGCAGTCAAAGCCGCTGTCGCCCAACACTTTTAAGGAGTAACCAAATGAGCATCAATTACCAGTTCGGCGATGTCGACGCCCACGGTGCGTTGATCCGCGCCCAGGCCGCGTCCTTGGAGGCCGAGCACCAGGCCATCGTTCGCGATGTGCTTGCTGCCGGCGACTTCTGGGGCGGTGCGGGTTCGGTGGCATGCCAGGAGTTCATCACCCAGTTGGGTCGCAACTTCCAGGTCATCTACGAGCAGGCCAACTCCCACGGACAGAAGGTCCAGTCCGCGGGCAGCAACATGGCCAGCACCGACAGCGCCGTCGGGTCCAGCTGGGCCTGACACCTCGTCTCGACAACGGGGCCGCACACCACTTGGTGTGCGGCCCCGTTGTTCGGTAGGCGATTGGGCTTGTGCCACAGCGCAAGCCCGATTTGTCGCCGGCTCCGGTTATCCGGCCACCGGTGAACGCGGAAACAGTGAGGGGCGCAACCCGATTCGATGAACCGCGCCGTCGGACTCGCGGCCCACCATCGCGCCCAGCGGCAGCTTGGACACGCCCGTGCCGGTCGCGGGCGACGGCAACGCGCTCACCGGTCCGGGTGCGGCGGCGTCGAAAGCCGGCAGCGGCGCCACCGACGACACCGTCTCGGCCCATGTCGGGGGCACCGACAGGGTGCCGAGCGAAGGCGCTTGGCCCACGCTCGCCGAGGCGGTGGCGCCGAGGCCGCCCGCCGGCCCGAGGTTGCCCAGCGCGCCCGCGTCGCCCAGGCTGCCCAAGCCCGGGGCCGCGCCCCCTTCGGCGCCGATGATGGAACCCGCGCCCTCCACGTCGAGCCCCAGGCCGTACACGTCCATAGCGACCCCCGCACCATCACCGCCCAATCCGGCACCGTCGGCGCCCAGGCCGGCGAAATCGGATCCCAGGCCAATCGCGTCCGACGCGAGGCCTGCCGTGTCGCCGGACCCCGTCGCGCCGCCGAGGGCAGCGCCGACGCCCTGCACGGCGCTCAGCCCGGTGCTCGCGCCCTTGCTGGCACCTTTGCTCGTGCCGGACAGGCTCGATAGCGCGCTGATCGGGGCGGAGGCTCCCGAGGACCCCAGCGACGTACCGGTGCCGACCGCGGCCGGCGCCAGGCCGGTGCCCGACGAGGACCCGGGAGTCGAGAGACTCTGCAGGGCTTGGGGAACCGATGACAGCGCGTGCGTCGAGGCCGTCTGGGCGTGGCCGCCGGCCTGGGTTGCGCTCGCCTGGGCAACCGCGCCGGCCTGACCGGCCACCCCGCCCGGGTTCGTCGTCTGCGGAGGCGGGGTGAACGCGCTGAAGGTCGCAGCGGTAGCGGAACTGGCGGCGTAGCTGTACATCGCGGCGGCGTCCTGGGCCCACATCTCGCTGTACTGGGCCTCGGTGGCCATGATCGCGGGCGTGTTCTGCCCCAAGAAGTTGGTCGCGACCAGTGTCATCAGCTGAGCGCGGTTGGCGGCGATGAGCGGAGGCGGCACCGTCATCGCGTACGCGGTTTCGAAGGCGGCCGCGGCAGCCGAACCCTGAATGGCCGACTGCTCGCACTGCTCGGCGGTGGCACGCAGCCACAGCACATACGGCGCGACCGCCGCCGCCATCGACATCGACGTCGGCCCCAGCCACTCGTTGGTCAGAGTCGTGATCACCGATTCGTAGCCCCCCGCGGCGGCGCTCAGCTCAGCGGCCAGCGCGTCCCATGCCGCCGCGGCGGCCAATAGTGTCGCGGGCCCCGGCCCCAGATACATCCGGCCGGAATTGACCTCCGGGGGCAACGCGCCGAAATCCATGGCTTCTCCGCTTTCTACTGAAGTTTGCTGTCGCACCGGGACGGTGCGAACCGTGCCGCCCGGCGACGGCGCGGCGTCCACATGGTGTTGAGCGGCTTGGGCGATCGCGTGTCGTGTGCCGTCGGCGCGGAGCGGGTGGGTGCCGCCGAACCGTTCGTCGCCCCGATCGACGCCTCTTCGGCGGCCGGGAACGCGAGCAGGCCGCAAGGCGAGCAAATGGCCGCTCCTGCGGTGGCCACCGTCGCGAACGACCGGGAATGGCTGCGGATTCGGATCGGCACCACACTCGAGGTCGGGGACTTCACGAGCGTGCGCTGCGCTACGAAAAACATTTCAATCAACCACTATTCGTAACATCATGTAACTGGTAAGTGATGAAGATCGGGACTTCGTCGTCCCGCGCCGTCGTGCGTAGGTACCGAGCATCGACGACATTCACTGAGATGCAGCTCGGCTGTATTATTGAAATCCATTCTTGCGCCGTGGGTCTGGCGATTCGGACCCGTCATAGGATCGTCGGTGTCAGACCAACGGCTCTGCATTCCAGTATTTTTCGGATTCAGACTCGCCTCAAGCCGACACACGCGGCACATATAAAACTCATATTTGAATGCCATCGAATGTGATCCGGCGAACAGCCCCTACATTTGAGAATTCTATGAACTCCGTGACAGTCCTGTGTGTGGCTTGCCAGAATGTAGGAACATGACCGCGATGTCGGGATACTCAGGCGCGCAGCGCCCACGCCAGGCCATCCTGGGGCAGCTGCCCAGGATTTACCGTGCCGATGGGTCACCCATCAGGGTTTTGCTAGTCGACGACGAGCCGGCGCTGACCAATCTGGTGAAGATGGCGCTGCATTACGAGGGCTGGGTTGTCGACATCGCCCACAATGGGCGCGAGGCCATGGCCAAATTCGACCGGGTCAGTCCGGACGTTCTCGTCCTCGACATCATGCTGCCCGACGTGGACGGACTGCGAATCCTGGAACGCGTCCGGCAATCCGACGCCTACACCCCCACGCTCTTCCTCACCGCGCGCGACTCGGTGATGGATCGAGTCACCGGACTGACCGCGGGCGCCGACGACTACATGACCAAGCCGTTCAGCCTCGAGGAACTGGTCGCCCGGCTGCGTGGGTTGCTCCGCCGCTCCGGCCAGCAGCCCACGCCGACGGCCGAAACCCTCAAGGTCGGCGACCTCAGGGTCGACAGCGCCAGCCGGGAAGTCACCCGCGATGGCGACCCGATAGCGCTGTCGTCCACCGAGTTCGAATTGCTGCGCTTTCTCATGCGCAATCCCCGCCGCGCGCTGAGCCGCACCGAGATCCTGGACCGTGTCTGGAATTACGACTTCGCCGGCCGCACCAGCATTGTGGATCTCTACATCTCGTATCTGAGAAAGAAGATCGACTCGGGGCGAGAACCGATGATTCATACCGTCCGCGGTGTGGGGTACATGCTGCGGCCGGCGGAATGACACGAGACCCCGACAGCGCATCCCGGGTCTTTCCCCGGTGGTTCCCCCATTCGCTGCGGCGACAACTGCTGTTGGGGGTGCTGGCCGTGGTCAGCGTGGTGCTGGTGACGGTCGGGATGGTCTCGGTGCTGAGCCTCCGCGGTTACGTCAACATCATGAGCGATGCAGATGTCGCCGAGTCCCTGGACGCGTTCAGCCACCAGTACACCAAATACCGCAACGGCGAACACGTCTCGCCGCATCCCGGCACCCAGCCGATCGCACAGGCGATGCTGGAGTTCACCGGGCAGACGCCGGGGAACCTGATCGCCGTGCTACACAACGGCACCGTGATCGGGTCGGCGGTTTTCTCCGAAGACGAACCCAAGCCCGCGCCGGCCGACGTCATCCGCGACCTGCAAGCGCAGACGTGGGGCGACGGGCCGCCGCGCACCGAAATCCTCGGCAGGCTGGGGCCTTACCGCGTCGACAGCACCGTCACCGGATCCGACGTCCTGGTGGTCGGGGTGTCGCAGAACTTCGCCGACCGGATCATCGCCCGCAAACAGCTCACCACCATCGTGCTCACCGCGGCGGCGTTGGTGATCACCGCCGGACTCACCGTGTGGGTGGTCGGTTACACGCTGCGTCCGTTGCGCCGGCTGGCGTCGATCGCGGCCGGTGTCGCCGCCATGCCGCTCACCGATGACGACCACCGGATCAGCGTCCGGGTGCCGCCGCAGGACACCAACCCGCAAAATGAGGTCGGGATCGTCGGGCACACGCTGAACCGCCTGCTGGACAACGTCGATAGTGCGCTGGCGCATCGGGTCGACTCGGATCTGCGGCAGCGCCAGTTCATCACCGATGCCAGCCACGAATTGCGCACACCGCTGGCGGCCATTCAGGGCTACGCGGAACTCACCCGCCAGGATAGTTCGGCCCTGCCGCCGACCACCGAATACGCGTTGGCCCGAATCGAGTCCGAGGCGCGGCGAATGGCCTCGCTCGTCGACGAGTTGCTGCTGCTCTCCCGCCTGGGCGAGGGGCAAGACCTGCAGTCCGAGGACGTCGACCTGACGGAGGTGGTCAGCAACGCGGTGAACGACGCGATGGTGGCGGGGTCGACGCATCATTGGGTCAAAGATCTGCCCGACGAGCCGGTATGGGTGCGCGGCGATAACGCGCGCTTACATCAACTGGTCAGCAATCTGCTCACCAACGCCCGCGTGCACACCCCGCCCGGGGTTACGGTGACGACCGGAATCACCTGCCGCCGTTACGGTCCCGGGGCGCCCTACGCGGAACTAACCGTCACCGACGACGGTCCGGGCATCGACGCGGAGCTGCTGCCCAACTTGTTCGAACGGTTCGTCCGGGCCGACAAGTCGAGATCGAACGGCACCGGCAACGGGCTGGGTCTGGCCATCGTCAGCTCGATCGTCAAGGCCCATCATGGTTCGGTTAGCGCCGAATCCAACGAGAGCAGCACGGTTTTCCGGGTGCGGCTGCCGTTGATCGACGACCCGGCCCACCCTGCGCCGAGCCGGTAATTCAGCCGGCCCCCACTCGCACTTTGTCTGCGCATTTACCGGGTCGGCGGGCCGTAAAGGAACCGTAAAGAGCCGCTGCCGCGCTGTTAGGAAACCGTCAACCGGTCGCCCCGGCGGATGACACCGGAGCTAATTTCGAGCTGACCTCGGCTGGCGGGACTGCGCTGTGGCTGATTTGCCGGGGTCCTTTCTTATGCACGCGATGGGCGCGGGACGGAGAAACGATGGGCGTGGTGGTGTATCTCATGCTGACCGTGGCGGTGTTCGCCGCGCTCGGCCTGGCTCAGAAGTTGGTCGAGCGGCTGTGAACTACCAAAACGCGATCGGCTTGGTGCTTTCCATCGTCATCGCGCTCTACCTCGGGGGCGCCCTGCTGTTCCCGGAGAGGTTCTAAGTGAACACGACAACGGCCGGGGTGCTTTTCTTCGTTGTCCTCGTCGCGGCGGTGGTGGTCGTCCATGTGCCCTTCGGGGACTATATGTTTCGGGTGTACACGTCCGAAAAGGACCTCTACGCCGAGCGAGTGATCTACCGGCTGATCGGGGTCGATTCCCGTTCGGAGCAGACATGGGGTGCCTACGCCCGCAGCGTGTTGGCGTTCTCGTCGGTCAGCATCCTGTTCCTGTTCGTGTTCGAGCTCGTGCAAAACAAGTTGCCACTGCACCTGCACGACCCGGCCACCAAGATGACGCCCTCGCTGGCGTGGAACACCGCGGTCAGCTTCGTCACCAACACCAACTGGCAGGCGTATTCGGGCGAGACGACTCAGGGCCATCTGGTCCAGATGGCCGGCCTGGCGGTGCAGAACTTCGTGTCGGCCGCCGTCGGCATGGCGGTGGCCGTCGCGCTGGTGCGCGGGTTCGCCCGCAGGCGCACCGGCGAGCTGGGCAACTTCTGGGTCGACCTGGTCCGCGGAACGCTGCGCATCCTGCTGCCCATCGCCGTCCTCAGCGCGATCCTGCTGGTGGCCGGCGGGGCTATCCAGAACTTCCACCTGCACGACCAGCTGGTGACCACCGTCAACGGGACGCAGCAGACCATCACCGGCGGCCCGGTGGCCAGCCAGGAGGTCATCAAGGAGCTCGGCACCAACGGCGGCGGCTTCTACAACGCGAACTCCGCACACCCGTTCGAGAACCCGACCGTCTGGACCAACTGGCTGGAGATCTTCCTGATCCTGGTGATCGGCTTCTCGTTGCCGCGCACCTTCGGGCGCATGGTCGGTAACCCCAAGCAGGGCTTCGCGATCGCGGCCGTGATGGCGACGCTGTACACGGCCAGCACGGCGTTCATGCTGTGGTTCCAGGCGCAGCACCACGGCACCGTGCCCACGTCGATCGGCTCCGCGATGGAGGGCGTCGAGCAGCGCTTCGGCGTCACCGACTCGGGGGTGTTCGCGGCCGCGACGACGCTCACCTCCACCGGGGCGGTCGACTCCGCCCACGACTCCCTGACCAGCCTCGGTGGCATGATCGCGATGTTCAACATGCAGCTGGGCGAGGTGGCCCCCGGCGGCACCGGTTCGGGCCTGTACGGCATCCTCGTGCTGGCGGTGATCACCGTCTTCGTCGCCGGGTTGATGGTCGGGCGTACCCCCGAATACCTCGGCAAGAAGATCACCCCGCGCGAAATCAAGCTTGCCGCAACCTATTTCCTGGTCACACCGTTGATCGTGCTGACCGGCACCGCGATCGCGATGGCGCTGCCCGGCGAGCGGGCCGGCATGCTCAACGGCGGACCACACGGGCTCTCCGAGGTGCTCTACGCGTTCACCTCGGCGGCCAACAACAACGGGTCGGCCTTCGCCGGACTGAGCGCCAACACCGACTGGTACAACACGGCCCTCGGCCTGGCCATGGCGTTCGGCCGGTTTCTGCCCATCGTGCTGGTGCTGGCCCTGGCCGGGTCGCTGGCCAGGCAGGGCAGCACACCGGATTCGGCGGGGACCCTGCCCACGCACCGGCCGCAGTTCGTGGGCATGGTCGCCGGCGTCACGTTGATCGTCGTTGCCCTCACGTTCTTGCCCATGCTCGCGCTCGGGCCTCTCGCCGAAGGAATCCACTGATGACCGCGACCGCGATCCACCCCACCGAGCGGCCCCAGCCGGCGGCGTCCGCCGGCAGAAAACGGGTGCAGGGCGGCCTGCTCGACCCGAAGATGCTGTGGAAGTCCACACCGGACGCGCTGCGCAAACTCGACCCACGCACGCTGTGGCGCAACCCGGTGATGTTCATCGTGGAGATCGGCGCCGCCTGGAGCACCGCGTTGGCCATCATCGACCCGACCTGGTTCGCCTGGCTGACCGTGATCTGGTTGTGGCTCACCGTGTTGTTCGCCAATCTGGCCGAGGCGGTGGCCGAGGGCCGGGGCAAGGCGCAAGCCGAAACGCTGCGCCGGGCCAAGACCCAGACCATGGCCCGGCGGCTCAAGGACTGGGCGCCCGGCGCGACCGCGGTGGAGGAAGCGGTCGCCGCACCGCAGCTACAGCGTGGCGACATCGTCGTGGTCGAGGCGGGGCAGGTGATCCCGGGCGACGGTGACGTCGTGGAAGGCATTGCCTCCGTGGATGAATCGGCCATCACGGGCGAGTCGGCGCCGGTGATCCGCGAGTCTGGCGGCGACCGTTCCGCGGTCACCGGCGGCACCACCGTGCTCAGCGACCGCATCGTCGTCAAGGTCACCCAAAAGCCCGGGGAGAGCTTCATCGACCGGATGATCGCGCTGGTCGAGGGCGCCAACCGGCAAAAGACACCGAACGAGATCGCGCTGAACATCCTGCTGGCCGCGTTGACGATCATCTTCGTCTTCGCCGTGGCGACCCTGCAGCCGTTGGCGATCTACTCCAAGGCCAACAACCCCGGCGTCCCGGATGGCCAGGCGCTGGGCGCAAGCGGCGTCACCGGCATCGTGATGGTCTCGTTGTTGGTGTGCCTGATCCCGACGACGATCGGCGCGCTGCTGTCGGCGATCGGCATCGCCGGGATGGACCGTCTGGTGCAGCGCAACGTCCTCGCCATGTCCGGGCGGGCGGTGGAGGCCGCCGGCGACGTCAATACCCTGCTGCTGGACAAGACCGGCACCATCACGCTGGGCAACCGGCAGGCCGCGGCGTTCATCCCGCTCGACGGGGTCTCCGCCGAGCAGCTGGCCGACGCCGCACAGTTGTCCAGCCTGGCCGACGAAACACCCGAGGGCCGTTCGGTTGTCGTGTTCGCCAAGCAGCACTTCGGGCTGCGTGCGCGCACGCCGGGTGAGCTGTCCCAGGCCCAGTGGGTGGCGTTTTCGGCCACCACCCGGATGTCCGGCGTCGACCTCGACGGCCACCTGCTGCGCAAGGGCGCGGCGAGTTCGGTCGCGGAATGGGTTCGCGCCCAAGGGGGTAAGGTCCCCCAGCAGCTCGGCGAGGTCGTCGACGGCATCTCGGCCGGCGGTGGTACCCCGCTGGTGGTCGGGGAAAGCCGCGACGGTGAGGCGGCGGTGCTCGGCGTCATCCACCTCAAGGACGTCGTCAAGCAGGGCATGCGCGAGCGGTTCGACGAGATGCGGCGGATGGGCATCCGGACGGTGATGATCACCGGCGATAACCCGTTGACCGCCAAGGCGATTGCGGACGAGGCCGGGGTCGACGACTTCCTGGCCGAGGCCACGCCCGAGGACAAGCTCGAGTTGATCAAGCGCGAGCAGGCGGGCGGCAAGCTGGTCGCGATGACGGGCGACGGCACCAATGACGCGCCCGCCCTGGCTCAAGCCGACGTGGGAGTGGCGATGAACACCGGCACGTCGGCGGCCAAAGAGGCCGGCAACATGGTCGACCTGGACTCCGATCCCACCAAACTCATCGAGATCGTGGAAATCGGTAAGCAGCTGTTGATCACCCGTGGCGCGCTGACCACCTTCTCGATCGCCAATGACATCGCGAAGTACTTCGCGATCATCCCGGCGATGTTCGTCGCATTGTTCCCCGGGCTGGATCTGATCAACGTGATGCGGCTGCACAGCCCGCAATCGGCGATCCTGTCCGCGGTCATCTTCAACGCGATCATCATCGTCATGCTGATACCGCTGTCGCTGCGCGGCGTGCGGTACACGCCGAGCAGCGCGTCAAAGCTGTTGAGCCGCAACCTCTACGTCTATGGCCTCGGTGGCATCGTCGCCCCGTTCATCGGAATCAAGGCGATCGACCTGATCGTCCAATTCATCCCAGGGATGTCCTGACATGACGTTCTCGAATTTCGTCCGCCTGCATTGGGCGGCATTGCGCACGCTGCTGGTACTGACCGTGATCACCGGCCTGGCCTACCCGCTGTTCATCTGGGTGGTCGCGCAATTCCCCGGACTGCGCGACCAGGCCGAAGGGTCGATACTCACCGCCGACGGAAAGCCGGTGGGCAGCAGGCTGATCGGTCAGTCGTTCACCGACCCCGGCGGCAACGCGCTGCCGCAGTACTTCCAGAGCCGCCCCTCGGCGGCCGGCACCGGGTATGACCCGACGTCGTCGGGAGGCAGCAACCTCGGGCCGGAAAGCATCGTCGACATACCCGCCGATCCGTCCCAACTGGCGGCCGGCAAGTCCGCGTCGGACGCGGGTTTCAAGCCGAGCCTGTTGACGACGGTGTGCTCACGCAGCGCGGCGGTGGGCAAGCTGGAGGGCGTCGACGGGTCGCGGCCGTTCTGCACGGGCGGCGGCGTGGGTGCGGTGCTGTCGGTGATCGGCCCGCGCGACGGTCGCGGCAACGTCACCCACCCGGCCCGGGTGGTCAGCCTCAACGAGCCGTGCGGCTCGACGACCACGCCGTTCCTCGCGCTCTACCAGGGTGCGCGCGTCGAATGCGCCAAGTACGGCGAGGACTACACGATCGGGCAGATCGTGCCGATCCGCGGCGCCGCACCGGCCGAGCCGGCGGTGCCGGCGGACGCGGTGACCGCCAGCGGCAGCGGTCTGGACCCGAACATTTCACCCGCGTACGCCCAGATCCAGGTGGCACGGGTGGCCAAAGTGCGTCACGTCAGCGCAGATCAGATACGTGAGGTGGTCGCGCAGAACAGCAGCGGCCGCGGCCTCGGATTTTTCGGTGAACCGCGCGTCGATGTGCTGCAACTAAACCTGCAACTCGACCACCGGTATCCGGTCACGAGCTAGCGCCAGGGGGGATGATGGTTGACGTGAGTGACGTCAGCCTCCGCGACCACCATCCCAAGCGCGGGGAGCTACGCATCTACCTCGGTGCGGCTCCGGGCGTGGGCAAGACGTACTCGATGCTGGGCGAAGCGCATCGGCGGCTGGAGCGCGGCACCGATCTGGTGGCGGGCGTGGTGGAAACCCACGGGCGGTCGAAAACCGCTGAGCTGCTTGAGGGCATCGAGGTGATTCCGCCGCGCTATGTCGAATACCGCGGCGGCAGCTTCCCCGAACTCGACGTGCCCGCGGTTTTGGCGCGTCACCCCCAGGTCGTGCTGGTCGACGAACTGGCGCACACCAACACGCCGGGCAGCAAGAACCCTAAGCGATGGCAGGACGTCGAGGAACTGCTCGACGCCGGGATCACCGTGATCTCCACGGTCAACGTGCAGCACCTGGAAAGCCTGAACGACGTCGTCGCGCAGATCACCGGCATCGAACAGAAGGAGACCATACCGGACTCGATCGTGCGCCAGGCGTCACAGGTCGAGCTCATCGATATCACGCCAGAGGCATTGCGCCGCAGGTTGTCTCACGGAAATGTCTACGCCCCGGATCGCATCGATGCGGCGCTGTCCAACTACTTCCGACGTGGAAACCTCACCGCGCTAAGGGAATTGGCGCTGCTGTGGCTGGCCGACCAGGTCGACACCGCGCTGGCCAAATACCGGGCCGAGAACAAGATCACCGACATGTGGGAGGCCCGCGAGCGGGTCGTCGTCGCGGTCACCGGTGGTCCGGAGTCCGAGACGCTGGTGCGACGCGCGTCGCGGATCGCCTCGAAGTCGACCGCCGAACTCATGGTGGTGCACGTCATCCGCGGTGACGGGCTGGCCGGGCTGTCGGAGTCGCGGATGGCCAAGATCCGGGAGCTGGCGAACAGCCTGGACGCGTCGATGCACACCGTGGTCGGCGACGACGTGCCCACGGCCCTACTCGAGTTCGCCCGCGAGATGAACGCGACGCAGCTGGTGATCGGCACCTCGCGCCGATCGCGCTGGGCGCGGCTGTTCGAGGAGGGAATCGGCCCGAGGATCGTCGAGCTGTCCGGCAAGATCGACGTCCACCTGGTCACCCACGAAGAATCCAAACGCGGCTTCCGCGCGTCCTCGCTCGCGCCCCGCGAGCGACGGGTGGCGTCGTGGCTGGCGGCCTTCATCGTGCCGTCGGTCATCTGCGCGATCACGGTGACGATGCTGGACCCCTACCTGGACACCGGCGGCGAGAGCGCGTTGTTCTTCATCGGTGTACTGCTGGTCGGGTTGCTGGGAGGCGTTGCGCCCGCTGCACTTTCGGCGGTGCTGTCCGGGTTGTTACTGAACTACTACCTGATCGCGCCGCGGCACAGCTTCACCATCGCCGAACCCAACAGCGCCATCACCGAATTGGTGCTGCTGCTCATCGCGGTCGCCGTCGCGGTCCTGGTCGACTTCGCGGCCAAACGCACCCGGGAAGCGCGCCGCGCTTCGCAAGAGGCGGAGCTGTTGACGTTGTTCGCGGGCTCCGTCCTGCGGGGGGCGGATCTGGAAACGCTGCTCGAACGGGTACGAGAGACCTATGCCCAGCGGACGGTCAGCATGCTGCGAGAGACGGCCGAGGACGCCCGGGCCGGCGGCAAGAAGAGCGAGGTTGTCGCCTGTGTGGGCCGCGACCCGTGCGTCACCGTCGATTCGGCCGACACCGCGATCGAGGTCGGCGACGACGAGTTCTGGATGCTGCTGGCGGGCCGCAGGCTCTCCGCGCGTGACAGGAGGGTGCTCGGCGCGGTGGCGCGGCAGGCCGCGGGCTTGGTCAGGCAGCGTGAGCTCGCCGAGGAGGCCAGCCGCGCCGAGGCGATACTCCGGGCCGACGAACTGCGACGCTCCCTGCTGTCGGCGGTCAGCCACGACCTGCGCACGCCGCTGGCGGCGGCCAAGGTTGCCGTCTCCAGTCTGCGCGCCGAGGATGTCGCCTTCTCCCCCGCCGACACCGCCGAATTGCTGGCCACCATCGAGGAGTCGATCGATCAGTTGACCGCGCTGGTCGGAAACCTGTTGGATTCATCGCGTTTGGCCGCCGGGGTGATCCATCCGGATCTGAGCCGGGTCTATCTGGAGGAGACCGTGCAGCGGGCTCTGATCAGCATCGGCAAGGGCGCCACCGGTTTCTTCCGGTCTGCCATCGACCGGGTCAAGGTCGACGTGGCCGACGCCATGGTGATGGCCGACGGCGGGCTACTGGAACGCGTGCTGGCCAACCTGATCGACAACGCGCTGCGCTACGCGCCCAACTGTGTGGTGCGCGTCAACGCCGGGCGGGTCGGTGATCGCGTGCTGATCAACGTCATCGACGAGGGCCCCGGGATCCCGCACGGGGCCGAGGAACAGATCTTCGAAGCGTTCCAGCGGCTCGGCGATCACGACAACACCATCGGCGTCGGCCTGGGGATGTCCGTGGCGCGGGGCTTTGTCGAGGCGATGGGCGGGACAATTACGGCCACCGACACCCCGGGAGGCGGACTGACCGTGATCGTGGATATGGCTGCGCCGCAAGCGACGGACGCGGCATGACGCGCGTTTTGGTGATCGACGACGAACCGCAGATCCTGCGTGCGCTACGCATCAACCTGACCGTGCGGGGCTACGAGGTGATCACCGCGTCCAGCGGGGCCGGCGCATTGCGCGCGGCCGCCGAACACAAACCCGACGTGGTGATCCTCGACCTCGGCCTACCCGACATCTCCGGCATCGATGTGCTGGCCGGCCTGCGCGGCTGGCTCACCGCGCCGGTGATCGTGTTGTCGGCGCGCACCGACTCGTCGGACAAGGTAGAGGCGCTGGACGCCGGCGCCGACGACTACGTGACCAAACCCTTTGGGATGGACGAGTTCTTGGCACGGCTGCGCGCGGCGGTGCGGCGCAACACCGCGGCCTCCGAATTGGAACAGCCGGTGATCGAGACCGAATCATTCACCGTCGACCTGGCCGCCAAGAAGGTCACCAAGAACGGCAGCGAAGTCCACCTCACCCCGACCGAGTGGGGGATGCTGGAGGTCCTGGTCCGCAACCGCGGCAAGCTGGTGGGGCGCGAGGAACTCCTCAAGGAGGTGTGGGGGCCGGCGTATGCGACCGAAACGCATTACCTGCGTGTGTATCTCGCGCAGCTGCGCCGCAAGCTCGAGAACGACCCGTCGCATCCCAAACACCTGCTGACCGAGTCGGGCATGGGATACCGCTTCGAGGCGTGAGACCTGCGGCCGGAACCGCGCCATCCGCCACTTCGGCCTGCACGCAGGCGGGGCGGATGTGACCTACCCGGCGATGGACAACACGATGCCGTCCAGGATGTCGTGCTCGCTGACCGTCAGCTCGTCGATACCCGCCCGGGCGCGCAGCTCGCGGGCCAGCTCCTCGACGACGATCGCGCCCCCGCCGATCACGTCGGCCCGGCCCTCGTGCATCGGCGGCAGCGCCGCGCGCTCGGCCCGCGTCATGCGGATCAGCCGCTCGCACACCGACAACAGGTCATCTCCGGCGACACGCGAAAGATGAATGGCCGCAGAGTCATACGTCGTCATGTTGTGGGCCAGCGCGGACAGCGTCGTCATCGTCCCCGCCAGTCCCACCCAGGTCTTCGCCCCCTCCACCGGCACCACACCCAGCGCGACCCCGAGTCGTTCGCGCACCACCCGCCGGGCCGCCGCCACCTCCTCGCGCGTCGGCGGGTCCGAATGCAGACAACGTTCGGTCAGCCGCACGCAGCCGATGTCGGCCGAGTAGCCGGCCGTCACTCCATCTTCGGCGTCACCGCCGCCGGTTACGATTTCGGTGGAGCCGCCGCCCAGGTCGATGACGACGAAAGGCCCTGTCGCACTATCCAGCTCGCCGACCGCGCCGCGGAACGAGAGCTCGGCCTCTTCGGCGCCGGTGATCACCTCCGCGATCGCCCCGGGCAGCACCGCGCCCAACACCTCGGCCGTCATCGCGAAAAAGGCGTCGCGGTTGGCGACATCACGGGCGGCCGACGTGGCCACCATCCGCACCCGCTGGGCACCATGCTCTTTGATCACCGCCGCATAATCGGTGAGCGCCGCGCGGGTGCGGGCGATCGCGTCCGCCGCGAACTCACCGGTCGCGTCGACACCCTGACCCAGCCGCACGATCCGCGTCTCCCGGTGTACGTCGCGCAGCCTGCCGCCGTCGAAGTCGGCGATCAGCAACCGGATTGAGTTGGTACCGCAGTCGATTCCCGCGAGCCTACCGGTCACCATCGGCCGGCCACCAAGATGCCGGCCATCGCGGGCTCGTCGGCCAGGATCGCCAGGGCCTCGTCGCCGAACGGATTCACACCGGGGCCCTTGGCCAGCGAATGGGCGATCAGCACGTGCAGACACTTGACCCGGTCCGGCATCCCGCCGCCGGAAAACGTGGTCCCCAGCGGCTCGATCGCGTCCCGCTCCGCCAGGTACGACTCGTGGGCGCGCCGGTAGGCGGCCGCCAATTCCGGCTCCTTGCCCAGCCTTTCGGTCATCTCACGCATCAACCCGGTGGTCTCCAGTCTGCTGGCGGCGGCCGTCAGGGCCGGATGGGTCAGGTAGTACAGCGTCGGAAACGGCGTGCCGTCAGGCAGTTTCGGAGCCGTCTTCACCACGCCGGGTTCACCGTTGGGACACCGGTAGGCGACTTCGAGTACCCCGCGCGGCTCGCGCCCGAGCTGGCGCGCCACCGCTTCCAGGTCGGTACGATCAACCACCGGGACCCGTGGGGTTCGGTGCGGGCACCGGGCCGGGCGATCCCGGTTCGGCCGGCGGGGCCTCGGGCGCAGGCGCTTTGGCCGGCGGCAGGTGCGGGGCATCGGCGATGGTGTGCCACAGCGACGTGTACCAGGGGTCGTTGTTGGCCGGTTTCGCCGACGGGGATCCCGGCTGCGCCGGCTCGGCCGCCGACGGCGGAAGCTGAACCTGGAACGGGATGTCTCCGGGCTTGACGAAGCCGAGGCGCTCGCGGGCCTGCGCCGCGATGTAGGCCGGGTCACCGAGCTTGGCCTTGCGCTGCTCCAAGTCCGCGACCTGGCGGCGCAGCGCCGCTTCGGTTGCGGCCAGCTGATTCATCTCGGTGCGCTGCGCGAAATAGGTGCGCACCGGTCCGGCAATGGTCAATGTCAGCACGCAGATCACCGCGGCCAGCACCGCCGCGCGGCGGGCGGTGAAACCCAGCCGCTGCTCGGAGCGCTGCTCCACCGATTCGGCGGCCTGGCGCGTGATGGGCTCGACGACATGCTCTTGCTGCGTTCGTGTGGCGGTCCGGCCGGCCTGGTTCGCCGTGGGCGACGTCCGCGAAGACGGCTTGGAGGACGGCTTGGCCGTGCGACGGCCCCGGCCCGAATCGCCGGCCTTCCCCGGGCGTGATGCCGGGGAGCGCCGTTTCGAGTCGGGCCGTTTCGCGTCAGCCATGTCAGCCGTTGAACGTCAAGCTATTTCGCCTCCACGGCGTACCGCGGGAAGGCAAGGTCGCCGGCGTAGCGCGCGGCGTCACCGAGCGCCTCCTCGATCCGCAGCAGCTGGTTGTACTTGGCGACGCGCTCGCTGCGGGCAGGTGCGCCGGTCTTGATCTGTCCGCTGCCGACGGCAACCGCCAGGTCGGCGATCGTGGTGTCCTCGGTCTCGCCGCTGCGGTGACTCATCATCGTGCGATAGCCGCTGTGGTGGGCGAGCGCGACGGCGTCCAGGGTCTCGGTCAGCGTGCCGATCTGATTCACCTTGACCAGCAACGCGTTTGCCACGCCCTTGTCGATGCCCTCTTCCAGGCGCTCGGGATTGGTGACGAAGATGTCGTCGCCGACCAGCTGTACCCGGTCCCCGATCGAGGCGGTCAGGGTCGCCCAGCCGTCCCAATCGTCTTCGGACAGCGGGTCTTCGATGGACACCAGCGGGTACGAGCCGAGCAGCCCGGCGTAGAAGTCCGCCATCTGCTCGGCGGTGCGGGTGGCGCCCTCGAACTTGTAGCCGGTGCCGTCGGTGAAGAACTCGGTGGCCGCCGCGTCGAGCGCCAGCGCGACATCGGAGCCGAGCTTGAAACCGACCGACTCGATGGCGCGGCTGATCAGATCCAGCGCCGCGACGGTGCCCGACACGTCGGGCGCGAAGCCGCCCTCGTCGCCCAGGCCGGTGCTCAGGCCCTCCTTCTTCAGCACCGACTTCAGCGCGTGGTACACCTCGGCGCCCCAGCGCAACGACTCGGCGAAGCTGGGCGCACCGATCGGCGCCACCATGAACTCCTGGATGTCGACGGCGGTGTCGGCGTGGGCGCCGCCGTTGAGGATGTTCATCATCGGTACCGGCAGGATGTGCGCGTTCGGGCCGCCGAGGTAGCGGAACAGCGGTAGCTCGGCGGAATCGGCGGCGGCCTTGGCCACGGCCAGCGACACGCCCAGGATCGCGTTGCCGCCCAGCCTCGATTTGTCGGGGGTGCCGTCCAGATCCAGCAGTGCCTGGTCCACCAGCCGCTGATCGTCGGCGTTCAGGCCGATCACCGCCGGACCGATCTCGTCCAGCACGGCCTGCACCGCCTTCTGCACGCCCTTGCCGCCGTAACGCTCGCCACCGTCGCGCAGCTCGACGGCCTCGTGCTCGCCCGTCGACGCGCCGGACGGCACCGCCGCGCGGGCAAACGTCCCGTCGATCAGGGCTATCTCGACCTCGACTGTCGGGTTGCCGCGGGAATCGAGGATCTCGCGGGCCCCGACCTGCTCGATAATCGGCACTGAGTTCTCCTTGCGTCGTCGCCGGTGCGTGCTTTTTCCGGTCAGCGATACATCCTGCTACAGCGGGTGGCCCTTCGCGTAAGCGGTCGCCCAATCGCGAACCGCCCGGGCGTAGACACCGGAGTTGTTGTAGGCGCGCAGCGCGGTGATCCAGCCGCGGGGCGTCGCGAGATCCTTTCCGCGCCAACACAGATACCCGGCCGCCGCGAGCGCGGCGTCGTCGATGTTGTCCGGGCTGACGCGGCCGTCGTTGTGAGCGTCGACACCATAGAGCCGCCACGTCTCCGGGATGAACTGCATCGGCCCCATGGCGCGCGTCACACCGTCTTCGTCGGTGACGTCTTCCTCCGTGTCGACGATGCGCAGCGTGCCGCCGCTGCCGTCCAGGCGCACACCCCGAATCGGGGGACTCACATCGCCGTTGGGGGCCAGGCGCGCGCCGTGGTAGGTGCCGTGGTGGCTCTCGACCTGGCCGATGCCGGCCAGGGTGGTCCACGCGATGTGACATTTCGGGTTCTCGACTTCGGCGACCCGGGCCGCGTAGGCGTAGGCCTCGAGCGCGATCACCGGGATCTCCAGCCCCGCCGACCGCTGCCCCGCCCACTCGCGCAACTGATCCGCAGGCCGACCGCTGGCATGGGTGTCGACGGCCGGAACCGGATCCCCTGCCGGCGGCGGAACCCCGTCGGGAATGAACAGGCTGAGCTGCCAGGTGCAACTGGAGGCCAGAACGATTGCGGTCGCGCCGATCACGGCGGCCGCGCGCATCCAACGCCTCGGCGACACCATGCTTTCCTGAGCTCCCCTAAAACTCGCCTGCACCAACTTCCGCCACACCATCGTCCCATGCGTTCGGGAACTACCCGGTTGCCTCGGGCCTCGGCGCACCGACCGCTCGTCGGATTCAGCTAATGCTCGGTTAGCTGCTAGTCGTCTCGGCTAGCGTAGTCAGACTGTCGCCGACCACGGGGATTCGCAACCTCATCCGCGATATTACCGAGCGATCGATGACAAATCCGGCAAACATTCCGGTGATCGCTCCGACTCGCGGCCGAAAGTGCGAATTAGGGCCCGGCGGCGCTTCGGCACGGGCGTCGCCGGCGCGTCAGGCCTCGTCTACCGTCGCGTCGGCGGCGGATTCTTCCTCGACCGCCTCCAGGCACGCATCGGCCTCGCCGTCGCTCTCGGGTGCCGGGCGCTCCGGACGGTCGTCGGCCGCCGGTCCTTCGGTCGGCCAGTGCTCGCGCCACTCGTCCTCGGAGATCTCGCCGAGCGGGGCGACGTCGAACTCCTCGGGCACACCGGTGCCGCGGCGCACGGCCGAGATCGCCCGCTCAACCTCGCGGACCGTCTCCACGAATTCCAGAACGGCGCTGCGCAGGGCACTTTCGGCATCGACGTCGGCCGACACCGAGATCGAGGTGATCGCCTCGGGGATCAGGTCCGCGGGCAGGCCCGCCTTGCCTGCGCGCGCAATGACCTTCTGCGCCAGCGCCAATGCGGGCTGACCGGTGTGCACCTCGTCCATCACCGATTTGCGCGGCTTCTCGGCCGCCTTGCGCTCTTCCCACTGAGCTAACTGCTCTTCGAGTGAAATCGATTGCCCGGCAAGCACTCCCGGTACCCGGTTGCCCAGTTTGCGGATCAGGGTGGCGGCGACGTCGTCGATGGTGAAGGGGAACTGCGCCGCGTCCTCGGCGATGCGGGCATGGAACAGCACCTGCAGCAGCACGTCGCCGAGCTCCTCACGCAACGCCTCGGCGTTACCGCTGCCGACCGCGTCCAACAGCTCGTAGGTCTCCTCCAGCAGAAACCTGCGCAGCGAGTCATGGGTCTGCTCGCTCTCCCACGGCCCGGCGGTGCGCAGTTTGTCCATCATCGCGACGGCATCGACCAGCCGTTCCCCGCGCGGCGTCTCGGGCGCCGAGATCAGCCGGGCCCCGGCCGCCAACCGGGCGACGACGGCGGGGTGCTCGGGGTCCGACGACAGCAGCACCGGGGCGTCCTCACCGGAGTGCACCGGGCGCGCCGCGGGCAGCGACCACGGCACCGCGACGGGCATCTCCTCGGTGTATTGCACTTCGCCGCCGAGGTGCTCGATGGCTTCCACGGGTACCAGCGAGGGGCGGCGCGGGTCGAACAAGACGACGATCACGGGCGCCCCTCCTCCTCATCGCTTAGCTCTGCATCGTCGCGGGCGCGGATCATCGCGCTTGTCGCTCCTCACTTGCCATCGACGCAGGTAGTTCACTCGTTATACCAATGTCTGCCTGCGGTTTGCCTTGCAGTGCCGTCACCAGGTTGGCCACCATCTGCACCAGCTCGACGTCGCGCAGTCGCGGCGCGCCCACCCCGCCGGCCCGCGGGATGGGAACCTGCACGGTGGACGTCGTGGCGCGGTAGCTCGCGGCCGGGTACATCCGCTTGAGCCGCACCTGAGCCGAATCCGGCAGCGTCATCGGCGAGAGCCGCACGGTCGACGCCGACGCCGCCGACACCTCGGTGATGCCGGCCGCTCGGCACAGCAGCCGCAGCCGCGCCACCGCCACCAGCCGCAGGGCGGGTTCGGGCAGCGCCCCATACCGGTCGATGAGTTCCTCCACCACCGCGTCGATCTCGCCGTCGGAGGCCGCGGCGGCCAGCCGCCGGTACCCCTCCAGGCGCAGCCGGTCGCTGGCGATGTAGTCCGGCGGCAGGTGCGCGTCGACCGGCAGGTCGATCCGCACGTCCTTGGGCTCCTCGGCCGTCGTGACGGTCTGGCCGTCGGCGGCCGCCCGGTAGGCCTCCACCGCCTCGCCCACCAGCCGGACGTACAGGTCGAAACCGACCCCGGCGACGTGGCCGGACTGCTCGACACCCAACACGTTGCCGGCACCGCGGATTTCGAGGTCCTTCATCGCGACCGCCATGCCCGCCCCCAGCTCGTTGTTCTGCGCGATGGTGGCGAGCCGGTCGTAGGCCGTTTCGGTCAGCGGCGCGTGCGGCGGATACAGGAAGTAGGCGTAGCCACGCTCCCGGCTGCGGCCCACCCGGCCGCGCAGCTGGTGCAGCTGCGACAGGCCGAAGGTGTCGGCGCGCTCGACGATCAGCGTGTTGGCGTTGGAGATGTCCAGTCCGGTCTCCACGATCGTGGTGCACACCAGGATGTCGTATTCGCGGTTCCAGAATCCCTGGACCGTGCGTTCCAGCCGTTCCTCGGGCATCTGCCCGTGCGCGACGACCACCCGCGCCTCGGGCACCAGCTCCCGGATCTTCGCCGCCGCCCGGTCGATCGAGCTGACCCGGTTGTGCACGTAGAAGACCTGCCCGTCGCGCAGCAGCTCGCGGCGCAGGGCGGCGGCGACCTGCTTGTCGTCGTGCGGGCCGACGTAGGTCAGCACCGGGTAGCGCTCTTCGGGCGGCGTCAGGATCGTCGACATCTCGCGGATGCCGGCCAGGCTCATCTCCAGCGTGCGCGGGATGGGGGTGGCGCTCATGGTCAGCACGTCGACGTGGGTGCGCAGGCTCTTGATGTGCTCCTTGTGCTCGACGCCGAACCGCTGCTCCTCGTCGACCACCACCAGGCCGAGGTCCTTCCAGCGCACCCCGGTCTGCAGCAGCCGGTGCGTGCCAATCACCACGTCCACCGACCCGTCGGCCAGGCCGTCGATCACGGCCTTGGATTCGGCGGCGTCGGTGAACCGGGAGAGGCCCTTGACGGTCACCGGGAACCCGGTCATCCGGTCGGAGAAGGTCTGCAGATGCTGGTCGGCCAGCAGCGTGGTGGGCACCAGCACGGCGACCTGCTTGCCGTCCTGGACCGCCTTGAACGCCGCCCGCACCGCGATCTCGGTCTTGCCGTAACCGACGTCGCCGCAGATCACCCGGTCCATCGGGACCGGCTTTTCCATATCGCCCTTGACCTCGGTGATCGCGGTGAGCTGGTCGACGGTCTCGGTGTAGCCGAACGCGTCCTCCATTTCGGCCTGCCACGGCGTGTCCGGCCCGAACGCGTGCCCGGGGCTGGCCTGCCGCTTGGCGTACAGCGACACCAGCTCGCCGGCGATCTCGCGCACCGCGCGGCGGGCCTTCGTCTTGGTGTTGGTCCAGTCGCTGCCGCCCAGCTTGCTCAGCGCGGGCGCCTGGCCGCCGACGTACCGCGACAGCTGGTCGAGGGAGTCCATGGGGACGTACAACTTGTCGGAGCCGCCGCCCCTTTTGCTCGAGGCGTATTCGAGTACCAGGTACTCGCGGCGGGCGCCGCCGACGGTGCGCTCGACCATCTCCACGAACCGGCCGATGCCGTGCTGATCGTGCACCACCAGGTCACCGGCGGTCAGGGCCAACGGGTCCACGGTGTTGCGCC
The DNA here is from genome assembly GCF_054660795.1 of Mycobacterium sp. MUNTM1. Taxonomy (NCBI): domain Bacteria; kingdom Bacillati; phylum Actinomycetota; class Actinomycetes; order Mycobacteriales; family Mycobacteriaceae; genus Mycobacterium; species Mycobacterium sp. MUNTM1. Next base: position 109,722 of record NZ_BAAGDE010000006.1, on the reverse strand, counting down.
GCTTGGCCGCCAGGCGCTTGCCCTCGACGGCCGCCACCCGGCTGCCGGTCAGGTCGGTCTCGGTGATCACCACCAGCGTGGCGCCGGGGATGATGACGCCGTCGTGCAGCGGGCCCTTGAGCACACCGACCACGCCGGCCTTGGGGGCGGCACCCGATTCGAGCATGGCGGCGGGGGTGTCGCATTCGGCCAGCCGCTCCACCACGCGGTGCGCGGTGCCGGTGCCGGGCGCGACGACGACGGCGTAGCCGCCGGTGCTGACGTGCGCGCGCAGCATCGCGAAGATGCCGTCGATGTCGTGCTGATGTCCCCGGGCCGAGGGCGCCGAGCGGATATCGAGTTCCACGGCCGACTCGTCGGACAGCTGGCTCAACGTCCACCACGGGTGCCCGGCGCGGGCCGCCGCGGCCCGCACCTCGTCGAGTTCGGCGAATCCCGATCCGCCGAACTGCGCCACGTCGACCGGGGCGTCGGTACCCAGCGCGGCGACCGACCACGACGCTTCGAGGAATTCGCTGCCGGTCTTGATCAGGTCGGCGGCGCGGGTGCGGACCTTCTCCGGATCGCAGAGCAACACCGGTGTGCGCTCGGCCAATTGGTCGGTCAGCAGCACGTGCTCGCCGGGCCGAAGCACCGGCAGCAGGGCCTCCATGCCGTCGACCGCGATGCCCTCGCCGATCTTGGCCAACATGTCGGTGACGCTGCCGGTGATGGCGGGTTCGGTGCTGCGGTGCCGGGCGGCCAGCTCCGCGGCGCGCTGCCGCACCTCATCGGTGAGCAGCAGTTCACGGCAGGCCACCGCGATCAGGGTGTCGACCTCGATCTCCGGGATCGAGCGCTGATCGGCGACCGAGAACATCCGCATCTCGCTGACCTCGTCGCCCCAGAACTCGATGCGCACCGGGTGCTCGGCGGTCGGCGGGAAGACGTCGAGAATGCCTCCGCGCACCGCGAATTCGCCGCGCCGGCCGACCATGTCGACCCGGGTGTAGGCCAGCTCGGCGAGCCGGGTGATCACGCCCTCGAATTCGATTTCCGTCCCGACGCTCAGCGTGACCGGTTCCACGAGGCCCAGCTGCGGCGTCATCGGCTGCAGCAGCGAGCGCACCGCGGTCACCACCACCTGCAAAGGCGGACCCAGCCGGGCGTCGTCGGGATGGGCCAGCCGGCGCAGCACCGTCAACCGCGCGCCGACGGTGTCGACGCCGGGCGAAAGTCGCTCGTGCGGCAGCGTTTCCCAGGACGGGAAGACCGCGACGGAATCGCCGAAGACCCCGCGCAGTTCAGCGGTCAGGTCGTCGGCTTCGCGCCCGGTCGCGGTGACTACCAGCAGAGGGCCCACCCGCGCCAGCGCACTGGCGACGAACAGTCGTGCGCTGGCTGGACCCACCAGGCTCAATTCGGCAGGCGAAGCGGACGCGCTGTCGATCAACTGCTGGAAGGTCGGCGCGGTGAGCGCCAATTCAACGAGCCCCGCGATCGGGGTTTCTGGGCGAGCAGCCCCCGGTGCGGTCATGATGAATTCCATTCTAGGGGCCCTGGGCGACAGGGCCGGACACACCGAACCACGTCAATATTGAGGTCGCCGCCGTCAAGGGATCGTAAGAACGCCACCACCCGAATACCCGCGGGCGCAGGTTGGATTCATGACATTGCTGGACATCCTGCCGTCCCTCGGTCAGGCGGCTTCCCCGCGTTTCGATCCCGCCATCTGGCCGATCACCACCCACCCCGACGAGGAGGGCAGGCTGTGCGTCGGCGGTGTACCGCTGGCCGATATCGCCGACGAATTTCACACCCCGGCCTACGTCATCGACGAAACCGACTTCCGGCTTCGCGCCCGCCGCTACCGCAAGACGCTGCGCGGCGTCGAGGTGGTGTACGCCGGAAAGTCGCTATTGAGCACCGCGGTGGCCCGCTGGGCCCGCGAAGAGGGCCTCGGCCTCGACGTCTGCTCCGGCGGCGAGCTGGCCGTCGCTCTTGCCGGCGGAGTCGACCCGGCGCGCATCGTCATGCACGGCAACGCGAAGTCGCCCGAGGAGCTGCGCGAAGCGGTGCGCGTCGGCGTGGGGCGCATCGTGCTGGATTCCGGCATGGAGATCGCCTACCTCGCCGGTTTGGCGCAACGGCGCCAACCCGTGCTGATCCGGGTGACCCCCGACATCGACATCCACGGCCACCGCGCGGTCACCACCGGTGTCAGCGACCAGAAGTTCGGGTTCACGCTGCACGGCGACCGGGCCGACGTCGCCGCCCAGCGGGTGCTCTCGCACCCGATCCTCGACCTCGTCGGCCTGCACTGCCACATCGGCTCGCAGGTATCCGACCCCGCGCTGTACGGCGAGGCGATCCGCCGGATGATCGCCGCGATGGCCGATATCCGTGCCCGGCACGGCGTGATACTCACCGAGCTGAACATCGGCGGCGGGCACGCCGTCCCCTATGTCCCCGGCGATCGCGAGCTGAATCTCGAGCAGTTGGCCGACGTCATCGAGAACGCCCTCGACGAGGCCTGCGCGGCCGAGCATTTCCCGCGGCCGCAGATCGTGGTGGAACCGGGTCGTGCCATCTGCGGCCGTGCCGGGGTGACGCTGTATCGGGTGTGCTCGATCAAGACCCAGCCGGGCGGCCGCACGTTCGTCGCGGTCGACGGCGGCATGAGCGACAACCCGCGGGTCTCCCTGTACGGCGCGCGATACACGGCCGCGCTGGCCAACCGGCATTCGCTGGGCCTCAAGCAGCGGGTCACCGTCGTCGGACGGCATTGCGAGGCCGGCGACGAGATCGCCCGCGACATCGAGCTTCCGGCGGATCTGCACCCCGGCGACCTGCTGGCGGTGGCCTGTACCGGCGCCTACCACCACAGCATGGCGTCGAACTACAACATGGTCGGGCGCCCGGCGCTGGTGGCCGTCAGGGACGGGCGGGCCCGCGAACTGGTTCGCCGGGAGACCGTCACCGACCTGCTGGCCCGCGACTGCGGCTAGCTGCGATCGCAAGCGCGGCCGCGGCGATCGCAAGCGCGGCGTAGCCGGGCGCAGCGGGTCGCCGCACAGTCCACGCCGGGCGCAGCGGGTCGCCGCCATCGGCCGAGCTACTCGTCCTGCAGCCGGGGGTCGGCCTCGAGGTGGGTCAGGCCGTTCCACATCAGGTTGACCAGGTGCGCGGCCACCACTTCCTTCTTGGGCTCGCGGGTGTCGAGCCACCACTGCGCCGTCATCGACACCGAGCCGACGAGCGCCTGCGCGTACAGCGGCGCCAGCCCGGGATCGAGGCCGCGACGGGAGAAGTCGCCGGCCAGGATCGAGCTGACCTGGTTGACGGCATCGTTGAGCAGGCTGGAGTAGGTGCCCGAGCTGATCGCGGCCGGCGAGTCGCGGATCATGATCCGAAAGCCGTCGGTGCGCTCTTCGACGTAGGTGAGCAGCGCCAGCGCGACGCGTTCGACGCGCACCCGGGACCGGTTGTTGGTCAGCGACGAGGTGATGCCGTCCAGCAGCGCCGACATCTCGCGGTCCACGACGACGGCGTACAGGCCTTCCTTGCCGCCGAAGTGCTCGTAGACGACGGGTTTGGACACGTTGGCGCGCAGCGCGATCTCCTCGATCGAGGTGCCTTCGTAGCCGCGTTCGGCGAACAGCGTGCGCGCGATGCCGACCAGTTGTTGGCGGCGCTCGGTTCCGGTCATCCGCGCGCGCGGCGCCCGCGCTTCCTTCTCCACCTTGTCCGGGTCACGATCGAGCACGGCCACGTCACTCAGCGTATCGGTCAACAGCCGACAAGCGGCCCGCATCGCCGTCAGACTAAAGTCTTGGTGGCGCGGTCGGTCTCAACCGCCGCTCACCATTGGGTCAGCGATCCGTCGTGGTGTAATCGGCAGCACCTCTGATTTTGGTTCAGATAGTTCAGGTTCGAGTCCTGGCGACGGAGCTCGGCTCGTGGGCCCCTTTGCCGCGAGGGTGCACAAAATGACACGCTTGACGACGTGTCGTTGTACAGACACGCTCCCCGCAAGCGGGAGGTGCCCCCAGCTCGCGCCAAAGAGGCCGAGGAGGCTTGATGACAATCCAAGGTGACACCGCGGTCCTGGTGCTGGCGGCCGGGCCCGGCACCCGGATGCGGTCGGACACCCCGAAAGTCCTGCACACCATCGGCGGGCGCAGCATGCTGTCCCACCTCCTGCACGCGATCACCAAGGTGGCTCCGCAGCACCTGACCGTCGTTCTCGGCCACGACCACGAGCGGATCGCGCCGCTGGTGGGCGACTGGGCCGACGCGCTGGGACGTCCCATCGACGTCGCGCTGCAGGACCGGCCGCGCGGCACCGGCGACGCCGTGCTGTGTGGCCTGGCCGCGCTGCCCGACGACTACGCCGGGGTCGTCGTCGTCACCTCGGGCGACACCCCGTTGCTGGACGCCGACACCCTGGCCGACCTGATCGCCTCGCACAACGCGGCGCCGGCCGCGGTCACCGTGCTGACCACGACCGTGAGCGACCCCAGCGGCTACGGCCGCATCCTGCGCACCCAGGACAACGAGGTGATGGCGATCGTCGAACACGCCGACGCCACGCCCTCGCAACGCGAGATCCGTGAGGTCAACGCCGGCGTCTACGCCTTCGACACCGCGGCGCTGCGCTCGGCGCTGAACCGGTTGAGCTCCAACAACGCCCAGCACGAGCTCTACCTGACCGACGTCATCGGCATCTTGCGCGGCGACGGCCTGGCCATCCACGCCCGCCACGTCGACGACAGCGCGCTGGTCGCCGGCGTCAACAACCGCGTCCAGCTCGCGCAGCTGGGCGCCGAACTCAACCGGCGCATCATCGCGGGCCACCAGCTGGCCGGCGTCACCATCGTCGACCCCGCGACCACCTGGATCGACGTCGACGTCAGCATCGGTCGCGACACCGTCATCCAGCCGGGGACACAGCTGCTGGGCCGCACCCAGGTCGGTAGCCACTGCGTCGTCGGACCGGACACCACCCTGACCGACGTCAGCGTCGGCGACGGCGCCTCGGTGGTCCGCACCCACGGCACCGCGTCGTCGATCGGCGCCGGCGCGACCGTCGGGCCGTTCACCTACCTGCGGCCCGGCACCACGCTGGGCGACGACGGCAAGCTCGGCGCGTTCGTCGAGACCAAGAACGCCACCATCGGCACCGGCTCCAAGGTGCCACACCTGACCTACGTCGGGGACGCCGACATCGGCGAACACAGCAACATCGGGGCGTCCAGCGTGTTCGTCAACTACGACGGCGAAACAAAACGGCGGACCACCATCGGCTCGCACGTGCGCACCGGCTCGGACACCATGTTCGTGGCGCCGGTGACCGTCGGCGACGGCGCCTATACCGGCGCGGGCACGGTGGTGCGCAACGACGTCCCGCCCGGAACGCTGGCGGTATCGGCGGGTCCGCAACGCAACATCGAAGGATGGGTGCGCCGCAAGCGCCCGGGCAGCGCGGCCGCGCAGGCGGCCGAGGCCGCCGAGAAAGCCGCTGGTCAAGGCCCCGCGGCCGGTGCCCGGCCAGAAGCCGACTAGACACCGTGCATTTGCTAGCTGGCAACCCGGCCACATTTCCGTACGATTCGCTTCGTACGATGGGGCCTTCCATCCCCCACCCCGATTTGGCGAGGGCAGTGCGTTGAGCCACGACTGGACCGATAACCGCAAAAATTTGATGCTTTTCTCCGGCCGTGCGCATCCGGAGCTGGCCGAGCAGGTGGCCAAGGAGCTCGACGTCCACGTCACCGCACAGACGGCGCGGGAGTTCGCCAACGGCGAGATCTTCGTGCGGTTCCACGAATCGGTGCGCGGATGCGACGCCTTCGTCCTGCAGTCGGCCCCGGACCCGGTGAACAACTGGCTGATGGAACAGCTGATCATGATCGACGCCCTCAAGCGGGGCAGCGCCAAGCGGATCACCGCCGTCATGCCGTTCTACCCGTACGCCCGGCAGGACAAGAAGCACCGCGGCCGCGAGCCGATCTCGGCTCGGCTGGTCGCCGACCTGCTCAAGACCGCGGGTGCCGACCGGATCGTCACCGTCGACCTGCACACCGACCAGATCCAGGGCTTCTTCGACGGGCCCGTCGACCACATGCGCGGGCAGAACCTGCTGACCGGCTACATCCGCGACAACTACCCCGACGGCAACATGGTGGTCGTCTCGCCCGACTCCGGCCGGGTGCGCATCGCCGAGAAATGGGCCGACTCGCTGGGCGGCGTCCCGCTGGCCTTCATTCACAAGACCCGCGACCCGCGGGTGCCCAACCAGGTGGTGTCCAACCGCGTCGTCGGTGAGGTGGCCGGACGCACCTGCGTGCTGATCGACGACATGATCGACACCGGTGGCACCATCGCCGGCGCGGTGAAGCTGCTGCGCGACGAGGGCGCCGGTGACGTGATCATCGCGGCCACCCACGGTGTGCTCTCCGATCCGGCCGCCGAGCGGCTGGCCGCATGCGGCGCCCGGGAGGTGATCGTGACGAACACCCTGCCGATCGGCGAGGAGAAGCGTTTCCCCCAGCTGACGGTCCTGTCCATCGCGCCGCTGCTGGCCAGCACCATCCGTGCTGTCTTCGAAAACGGTTCGGTCACCGGGCTTTTCGACGGAGACGCCTAGATGGCTGGCAAGCCAGACGACGCCGTAATCCTTCACAACCCACGCTGCAGCACTTCCCGCAAGACGCTGGACCTGTTGCGCGACAACGGCTTTGAGCCGACCATTGTCGAGTATCTGAAGACCCCACCGACCCGCGCAGAGCTGGTCAAGATGATCCGCGACGCGGGTATCGACGTGCGCACAGCGACCCGCAAGCGTGAGTCGCTGTATGACGAGCTCGGTCTCGCGGGGGCGAGTGATGACCAGTTGCTGGATGCCATGGTCGAACACCCCATCCTCATCGAACGTCCTTTCGTCGTCACGCCGAAAGGCACTCGGCTGGCCCGCCCGATCGACGCGGTCCGCGAGATTCTGTGAGCCGGCTCGGCCGCCGCGTGGCCGCTGCCGCGATGGTTGCGGTGGCTTTCGCCGCGGGAGGCTGTGCGCCGAAACCCCCTGACTACCAATCGATCCTGTCGAAGACCCCGACGACCACGACCACCAAGCCGGCGGAGAAGCCGGTTCCCCTGTCGCAGTATCTGCAAAGCATCGGGGTGACCGGCGAGCCGGTGGCGCCGGGATCGTTGCCCGACCTGACGGTGTCGATCCCGACTCCCCCGGGCTGGTCGCCGTTCACCAGCCCGAACATCAGCCCGCAGACGCTGATCATCTCCCAAGGCGGCAAGTTCCCGACGGCGCGGCTGGTGGTGTTCAAGCTCAACGGGAACTTCGACCCGGCCCAGGTGATCAAGCACGGCAACGATGATGCGCAGCTGTTCCAGAACTTCAAGCAGCTGGACGCCTCGGGCGCGCCCTACAACGGCTTTCCCTCGTCGATGATCCAGGGCAGCTACGACCTCGACGCCGGCATGCGGCTGCACAGCTGGAACCGCATCGTCATCGCGACCGGATCGGCGCCCGCACACCAGCGTTATCTGGTGCAGCTGACCATCACCGGCTTCGCCAATCAGGCGGCGGCGCAGTCGAGCGACATCGACACGATCATTCACGGATTCGTCGTCGCGGCGAAGTAGCGTCGCCATTAGTGTTGTCAGCCATGACAGGCTGGACCGCCGCAGACCTACCGTCGTTCGCCGAACGAACCGTCATCATCACCGGTGCCAACAGCGGGTTGGGCGCCGTGACCGCCCGCGAGCTGGCGCGACGGGGAGCCACGATCATCATGGCCGTCCGCAACATCCGCAAGGGTGAGACCGCGGCCCGCCAGATGGCCGGCCAGGTCGAGGTGCGAGAGCTCGACCTGCAGGATCTGTCGTCGGTGCGCCGGTTCGCCGACGGGGTGAGCAAGGCCGACGTGCTGATCAACAACGCCGGCATCATGGCCGCCCCCTTCGGGCTGACCGTCGACGGCTTCGAGACCCAGATCGGCACCAACCATCTCGGGCACTTCGCGCTGACAAACCTGTTGCTGCCCAAGTTGACCGATCGGGTGGTGACCGTCTCGTCGATGGCCCACTGGCCCGGACGCATCGACCTCGACGACCTGAATTGGCAGAACCGGCGGTATTCGCCGTGGCTGGCCTACAGCCAGTCCAAGCTCGCCAACCTGCTGTTCACCAGCGAGCTGCAGCGCCGCCTAACCGCGGCCGGCTCCCCGCTGCGGGCGCTCGCGGCCCACCCCGGCTACTCGCACACCAACCTGCAGGGCGCCTCAGGCCGCAAGCTGGGTGACGCGCTGATGTCGGCGGTCACCCGGGTGGTCGCCACCGACGCCGACTTCGGCGCGCGGCAAACGCTGTACGCGGCGTCCCAGAATTTGCCCGGGGACACCTTCGTCGGGCCCCGATTCGGCCAGATGGGCCGCACCCAAGCGGTCGGGCGCAGCCGGCGCGCCCGGGATTCGGCTACGGCGGCGGCGCTGTGGTCACTGTCCGAGCAGCTGACGAAGACCCAGTTCCCGCTCTGAGTGACGGGTGTGACTCGGGCCCGGCGCCGGCCGCCGGATTTCCCCTCTGAGGTGCGGATGCGCTAACCTGGCCGGGCGTCACGGCGAGGGTGGCTGGCTGGCCGGCACCGTTATCGACGGAGACCGACGAATCGTCTCGTCGCGACCCTGGCCGTGCCCCGAAACACGAGCGAGCACACAGGAGCGACACGATGGCCAAGCAGGCACTCAACCAGTTGAAGGTCGCGGTCCGCGGCGAGACCGGCAAGGGTGCCTCCCGGCGCGCCCGCCGCGACGGCAAGATCCCGGCCGTCCTCTACGGCCACGGCACCGACCCGCAGCACCTGGAACTTCCCGGCCACGACTTCGCGGCGGTGCTCCGGCACGCGGGCACCAACGCGGTGCTGACCCTCGACATCGAGGGCAAGGAGCAGCTGGCCCTGACCAAGTCGCTGGACATCCACCCCATCCGCCGCACCATCCAGCACGCCGACCTGCTGGTAGTGCGCCGCGGCGAAAAGGTCGTCGTCGAGGTCCGTGTCGTCATCGAGGGCGAGGCCGTGCCCGGCACCCTGGTGACCCAGGACGCCAGCGCCATCGAGATCGAGGCCGACGCCCTGTCGATTCCCGAGCAGCTGACGGTGTCGGTTGAGGGCGCCGAGCCCGGCACCCAGTTCTCCGCCGGCCAGATCACCCTGCCCAAGGGCGTCACCCTGATCTCCGACCCGGAGACGCTGGTGGTCAACGTGGTCACCGCGCCGACGGCCGAGGAACTCGCCGAAGAGGGCGCGGGCGAGGTCACCGAGGAGGCCGCGGCGGCCGAAGGCGAAGAAGAAGCCGAGGCCGGCGAAGAAGAGGCCGCCGAGGCCGAGTCCGAGTAGGCGGATCACAACGTGGCCGAGCCGTTGCTGGTCGTCGGCCTGGGCAATCCCGGAGACAACTACGCCCGGACCCGGCACAATGTCGGGTTCATGGTCGCCGACCTGCTGGCGGCGCGGATGGGTTCGAAGTTCAAGGCGCACAAGCGTTCCGGCGCCGAGATCGTCAGCGGCCGGCTCGCCGGGCACTCGGTCGTGGTGGCCAAGCCGCGCTGCTACATGAACGAATCCGGCCGCCAGGTCGGCCCGTTGGCGAAGTTCTATTCGGTGACACCGGGCGACGTCATCGTCATCCACGACGATCTCGACTTGGACTTCGGGCGCATCCGGCTCAAGATCGGTGGCGGCGAAGGCGGCCACAACGGCCTGCGTTCGGTCGTGAATGCGTTGGGCAGCAAGGATTTTCAGCGGGTTCGCATCGGGATCGGCCGCCCCCCGGGACGCAAGGATCCGGCGGCGTTTGTGCTGGAAGCATTCAACGCCGCCGAGCGCGCCGAGGTTCCCACCATCTGCGAGCAGGCCGCGGACGCGACCGAGTTGCTGATCGAACTGGGGCTAGAGCCCGCGCAGAACAGCGTCCACGCCTGGTAGTCCGGACTAGGTGACCAGGCTGACGGAGGTCGACCGGCGCAGCTTGCCCGACGGCGTCTTCGGAATGGTTCCCGGACCGAGCACCACCACGTTGCGCGGCCGCACGTCCACCTCGGCCACGACCTCCCGGGCGACCTGGTGCTCGATGCGACGCACCTCGGCCTGGTCCTGGAAGGCGTTGGACTCCACGGCCACCGCGAACGTTTCGCGGGAGTGGCCGGCGTCCAGCCGAACCGCCACGGCACAGCCGGGCCGCACCCCCTCGACGCGGCAGGCGGCGCGCTCGATGTCGGTGGGATAAATGTTGCGGCCCGCCATGATGATGACGTCCTTGACGCGTCCGCAGACCACCACGTGACCCTCTTCGGTCAGGTAGCCCAGGTCGCCGGTGTCATACCAGCCGTTCTCGTCCTGGGCCGAGATGAACCCACCCATGGTGAGGTAGCCGGGAGTCAGCGACTCGCCGCGCAGCTCGATGACGCCGACGCCGCGGGCGGGCATCACGTCGCCGTTCTCGTCGATGATGCGCGCCTCGAGGTCGCGCAGCAGCGGGCCGAGCGTGGCCAGCCGACGGGTGTTGCCCTTGGTCGCGGGTACGGCGCGGCGCAGGGCGGCCAGCAGGTCGGCGTCCACCTCGTCGACCACCAGGCCGGCGTTGCACTCCGAGAACGACACGGCCAGCGTGGTTTCGGCCATGCCGTAGGCGGGCAGGATCGCCGAGGGCCGCAGCCCGAACGGCTTGCCGGCGTCGAGCAGATCCTCGACGTCGGCGGGTTCGACGGGCTCGGCGCCGGACAGGGCGAACCGCAGGGTCGACAGGTCGAAGTCGCCGGGCTTGGCGTTGCGGCGCAACCGCTTGGCCAGCAGCGCGTAGGCGAAGTTGGGCGCGGCGGTCATGGTGCCCTTGTACTTGTCGATGAGCTTGGCCCACAGCAGCGTGTCGCGCAGGAAGTCCATCGGGGTGACCTTGACCAGCTCGGCGCCGAAGTACATCGGGATGGTCAGGAAGCCGACCATGCCCATGTCGTGGAAGCAGGGCAGCCAGCTGACCATCACGTCCTTGGTGACGTCGTACTGGGCGCCGATGAACATCGCCTCGGCGTTGGAATAGATGTTGCGGTGGGTGATCTGCACCGCCTTGGGAGATCCGGTGGAGCCGCTGGTCAGCTGCATCAGCGCGAGCGCGTCCTCGCCGACGTCGACGGGTTCGATCGGCTCCGCCGCCAGCAGGTCGGCGACGGTGACGACCTTGATGCCCTTTTCCTCGAGCACCGGGATGGCCACCAGGAACGGCTCGGAGACGACGACGGCCTTCGCCTCGATCATGCCGATGACGTTCATCGTGTCCTCGGCCCACACGGCCAGGTCGGTGCGCGGCGTGGGCTGGTGCAGCATGGTCAGGCTGGCCCCGCGCATCCACAGGCCCTGCGCCGTCGGCGCGATCTCCACGGGGTAGCCGGCGAGCACGCCGACCGCGTCGTCGGGCCCGATGCCCGCGGCGGCCAGGCCACCCGCGATGCGGCGCGCACGCTCATGGACCTCGCCCCAGGTGTGGCGGACCGGTTCGTGGGGTTCACCGGTGACCATGCCCGTCGTCACGGAGCGGGCATTGCGATACATCTTCTCGGTAAACCTGCTCACCAAAGCCTCCTCGGTTCCAGCCCTCGTCCCAATGCCCGAAATCTCATGTTCCGCCGCCGGGCAACTCTTCACCGCAAGCACGCAAACACAGTTGGGCGGCGGTTAGGTCTCGGATCGATGATCCGTCCGCACCCGCCGCGATATGGCGGCGCTCGACCACCCGATAAGCACGAATAGGGCCGGCGAAACCTTGCCGGACCCCATTCATTGATCGTCCGCCGGAACGTCCGGCGGACGATGGAATTAAGTGATCTTGCTCAACGCTTCCCGTCACCGCGCATGATCTTAAACTCCTCTTAGGGTAGCGCCCAAACTAATGCTCAAATTGGGGTTCTTTTCACACCAAATGGGGTGTCACACCTCGGTCGGGGCGGGGACGACGCGCGCGCCCACCACCGGCCCGCTGGCGACCCGCACCGTGCGGCAGACACCCGCGCCCGACACCTCGGTACCGACATCGACGGCGGCGGCCGCCGACGAGCACAGGAAGGCGCACGTCGGGCCCGACCCGGACACGATCCCCGCCAGCGCCCCGGCCGCCACCCCGGCGCGCAACGTCCGCCGCAGGGCCGGGTGCAGGCTCACCGCGGCCGCCTGCATCTCGTTGCCCAACAGCGGCGCCAGCTGTTCGGCATCGCCGGCCGCCAGGGCGGCCAGCACCGGCCCGGGCGCGGGCAGCCGCGGCGGGTCCCCGGCCTCGCGCAGCCGGTCCAGTTCGGCGAAGACGGCCGGCGTCAGCAGCTCACTGTCGGCGAACGCCAGCACCCAGTGAAACGTGTTGCGGGACAACACCGTCGCCAACTCCTCGCCGCGGCCGGTGCCCAACGCGGTTCCACCGTGCAGCGCGAACGGCACGTCGCTGCCCAACCGGGCGGCCAGCGCGCGCAGGTCGCGGCGCGGAACGTTGACTTCCCACAGCGAGTTCATCGCCACCAGCACGGCCGCGGCGTCGGCACTGCCACCGGCCATCCCGCCGGCCACGGGAATCGATTTGTCGATCATGATCGACACATCCGGCGCCCGGCCGACGTGCTCGGCCATCAGCTCGGCGGCCTGCCACGCGAGATTGCGTTCGTCGGTGGGCAGTTTCTCGGCGCCCTCGCCGACGATCTCGAGCGAGAGCACATCGGCATTGCGGACCGTCACCTCGTCGAGCAGCGAAACGGCCTGAAAGATGGTGTTCAGCTCGTGATAGCCGTCCTCGCGGCGGTCGCCGACGGCCAGGTAGAGGTTGACCTTTCCGGGGACCCGGACGGTGACCGACCCGGTCGGAACCCAAGCCGCGGCGGTGTTGCCGTCAGACGCTGACACCGCAGCAGACTATCGCTGCTGAGAGCCAACCACACGCAACTGCGCCCGGGCGGTCCGCCGTCAGCCGGCCGACGCCCCCTGCTCGGCGCTGTGCGGAGTCGTCTCGGGGACGCCGTGGGGCCGGTCGGCGGATCGCTGCAACAACCGCACGAAGTCGTCGATCGAGAGCGTCTCACCGCGGCGGGCGGGGTCAATGCTGGCGGCCAGCAACCGATCCGCCGACTCGTTGCCCGAGCCGGCCCACTCCACGAACGCGTTGCGGCAGGTCTTGCGCCGCTGCCCGAACGCGATGTCGACCAGCGCGAACACGTCGCGACGGAACGCCTCGTCGACAGGCCACGGCGATGTCGCGTAGCGGTCGATGCGCACCAGCCCGGAATAGACCCGGGGAATCGGCCAGAACACGGTCGGCGACACCATGCCGCAACGACGAACCCGGCCGAAGAAGCGCACCTTGACGCTGGGCACGCCGTACTCCTTGCCCCCCGGCTCGGCGGCCAGGCGCTCGGCGACCTCGGCCTGCACCATCACCGTCACCGTGTGAATGGACGGGAACTCGGCGAGCAGGTGCAGCAGCGCCGGGACGGCGACGTTGTAGGGCAGGTTGGCGACCAGGGCGGTCGGCTGCGCGGCCAGATCGTCGCGGCGCAGGGTCAAGACGTCGCGGTTGACCACCGTGAGGCGCTGGCTTTCGCTGGTGGAGTGCTCGGCGACGGTCTGGGGCAGCCGTTCGGCCAGTACCGGGTCGATTTCGACGGCGGTGACGGTCGAGCCGCGGTCGAGCAGTGCCAAGGTAAGCGACCCGAGTCCGGGCCCGACCTCCAGGACGTGGTCGGACCGGCTCACCCCGGAGGTCGTGACTATCCGGCGCACCGTATTGGCGTCGTGGACGAAGTTTTGGCCGAGGGATTTCCGTGGCCGAAATTCAAGTTCTTTGGCCAGCCGCCTGATCTCGGTACGCCCGAGTAGCCGGATGGTCAGCGTGCACCAGCTCTTCCGCTGCACACTGGCCACGCACCCCAACCCTGGCGCTCTCGGGTCACCTCGGCAACGGTGATCTGCTCCTCGCGGGTCGCGAGGTCGGCGCGCGAGGCAAACCGCAAACCGCCGTTGCGCTCCCACGTGCCCTGGTCGAACTGCACACCGCCGTAGTACCCGTTACCGGTGTTGATAGCCCAGTTCCCGCCGGCCTCACAGCTCGCGATCGCGTCCCAGATGGAACCGTCGCTGACGGGGGGCACCTCGGTGCCCGGCTTGGTGCCGATGCGGACCACGGAATCGCGGGCGGGCGTGATCACCGTGTTGGCGATCGGCAGCCGGCCGGTCTCGACACCGTTCACGGTGGCCACCGAGAAGGTGACGTCCTGCGTGCCCGGGCTGCCCGGATCCTCGACGACCTGGCGGCTCATGTTCATGCCCGGATCGTCGATGCGACGGGCGTTGGGGGGCAGCGGGATCCGCTCGGTCACCTGCTGGATCCGGTTGCGGGTCACCTGGACTTCCATCCCGTCGACGATCGGCGCGGTCGCGGCGGGCACCACCTGGTCGCTGTCGAGCAGCGGCGCGCCGGCGGCGCTCAGCAGGCCGGCGACGTTCGGCGCGGCCAGGTGCACATTGCGGATCGCGCCGGCGTCGTTGATGCGGACGGTCTTGGCGCTGACGACGGGCAGCGCCATTCCGGCCAGCGGAACGCGGCTGCCACGGTTGGCCGCGGCCGGGGCGGTGTCGGTCATCGCCAGCTGGGCAAGCGCCTCGTCGACGGTGGAGGCGGTGGTCCATACCTGCTTGGTGTCATGGCCGTCGAGCGAGATCTGTAGCGGGCGGCTGCGCCGCAACACGATCTTGCCCGCGTCGTGCACCGCGACATCGCCGGCGGGATACAGGTCGTCGCGCTCGTCGATGGAGAAGCCGTTCTCCTCGACGATGTCGATGACCCGAGACTTCATGGTGGTCACCTGCATGGCGACCCCGTCGACGGTCAACGTCACCGTCTTGCACGCCGAGACCGCGTATCCGCCCGCGAATGCCAGGACTACCAGCAGCCCTCCGACTACGAGCCGCAACATCGGCGAAGGGTTCTGATGAAGTTTTGTCAATACACTCAACGCGCGCTACCCAACCCTCAACAACCCACTCATTCAGCAGCAAGTCACAAATTAAGGGCCCTTAGGCCCAACCGTTCGATCACAAGACGGTAACGAACCGGTCAATGTTGGGCAACTCCGACGCGGCGAACATCAACGAATCGCCTGGTCGTTTACGTCACGCTGTGACCAATCCGTACACCCGGTGAGCATTGCCTGTTGTTATCTCGGCCAGCTCTTCTGGGCGACGATCCACCAGTTCGGCGATCGCCCGAACAGTATAAGGAAGGCAATAGGGCTCATTCGCCGTCCCCCGATAGGGATGGGGCGTCAAGAATGGCGCGTCGGTCTCCACCAGCAGTTGCTCCGGCGGTATCAACGGGACGGCTTCGCGCAGGGCATGCGCGTTGCGAAAGCTCGCGGTGCCGGACAGGCTCAGCAGCCACCCCGCGTGCACGCAGCGGCGGGCCATGGCGGCATCCGAGGAAAAGCAGTGGAAGATCACCGTGTCCGGGGCGCCCTCGGCCGCCAGCACGTCGAGCACCTCCTCGTCGGCGTCGCGGTTGTGGATCATCAGCGGCTTGCCGCACCTCTTGGCCAGGTCGATGTGCCAGGCGAACGCCTCCCGCTGCACGGCCGGCTCGGCGCAGCCGTCCAGGCGGCCCGGCCAATACAGGTCCAGCCCGGTCTCGCCGACGGCCACCACCCTGGGGTGGGTCACCAGTCGCTCGATGTCGGCGCGGGCGGCGTCGTCGAGCGCGCCGGCGCGGGTCGGGTGCAGCGCCACCGCGGCGTAGACCCGCGGGTCCCACTCGGCGGCGTGGGTGACCCAGCGCGCCGAGTCCAGGTCGTCGGCGATCGTGACGACCGCGCCCACCCCGACCGCCGCGGCGCGGTCCACGATGGCCCGCACGCCCCCGGCGTCGGTGGCACCACACGCATCCAGGTGGGTGTGCGCGTCGACGAGTGGGCTCAACGGCTCGGGGGCCGGAGGGGGCCGGCGTTTGGAACTCACGCGCACACAATAGGTCGCCCCCCAATAAGGTTGGGGGCGATGAGGCCCTATTACGTCACCACCGCGATCACCTATCCCAATGGCGATCCGCACATCGGCCACGCATACGAGTACATCGCGACCGACGCGATCGCCCGGTTCAAGCGGCTCGACGGGTTCGATGTGCGGTTTCTGACCGGCACCGACGAGCACGGGCTCAAGATGGTCGAAACCGCGGCGGCCGAAGGCATCCCGACGGCCGAGCTGGCCCGGCGCAACTCGGACGTGTTCCAGCGGCTGCAGGAACGGTTGAACATCTCCTTCGACCGGTTCATCCGCACCACGGATCCCGACCATCACGAGGCGTCCAAGGACATCTGGCGCCGGATGTCGGCGGCCGGCGACATCTACCTGGACACCTACTCGGGCTGGTATTCGGTGCGCGACGAACGGTTCTTCGTCGAATCGGAGACCAAACTCCTCGAGGACGGATCCCGGCTGGCCTTGGAGACGGGCGCGCCGGTGACCTGGACCGAGGAGCAGACCTACTTCTTCCGGCTCTCGGCCTACGCCGACAAGCTGCTGGCCCACTACGAGGCGAACCCGGACTTCATCGCGCCCGACGTGCGACGCAACGAGGTGGTCAGCTTCGTCTCCGGCGGGCTGCGCGACCTGTCCATCTCGCGCACCTCGTTCGACTGGGGCGTGCAGGTGCCCGAGCATCCCGACCACGTGATGTACGTCTGGGTCGACGCGCTGACCAACTACCTGACCGGGGTCGGCTACCCGGACACCGAATCCGAGCGGTTCCGCCGCTACTGGCCGGCCGACTTGCACATGATCGGCAAGGACATCATCCGATTCCACACCGTGTACTGGCCCGCGTTTTTGATGTCGGCCGGAATCGAGCTGCCCCGTAGGGTTTTCGCGCACGGGTTCCTGCTCAACCGTGGCGAGAAGATGAGCAAGTCGGTGGGCAACGTCGTCGACCCGATCAACCTGATCGACACGTACGGGGTTGACCAGGTGCGCTATTTCCTGCTGCGCGAAGTGCCGTTCGGCCAGGACGGCAGCTTCAGTGAAGACGCCATCGTCACCCGGATCAACTCCGATCTGGCCAACGAGCTGGGCAACCTGGCCCAACGGTCGCTGTCGATGATCGCCAAGAACCTCGACGGGGTCCTCCCCGAACCCGGTGAGCTGATCGCCGCCGACTCCGAATTGCTCGCCACGGCCGACGGCCTGTTGGAACGCGTGCGGGCCAGTTTCGACTCGCAGGCGATGCATCTGGCTCTGGAAGCGATCTGGCTGATGCTCGGCGAGGCGAACAAATATTTCTCGGCGCAACAGCCGTGGGTGTTGCGCAAGAGCGAGTCGAAAGCCGATCAGGAGCGGTTCCGCACCGTCTTGTACGTCACCTGCGAGGCGGTCCGCATCGCCGCTTTACTGGTGCAGCCCGTCATGCCCGAATCGGCAGGCAAGCTGCTGGATCTGCTCGGCCAGCCGTCCGATCAGCGAGCGTTTGCCGCCGTCGGCACCCGGCTGACGCCGGGCACGGCGCTGCCCGCGCCCGCGGGCGTGTTCCCGCGCTACCAGCCGATTTCCGAAGGGGAATGAGCGGAACCCGCAAAACCGGTGAGCGGCGGTCAACGACCCTACAATTCGGTTGACATTTAACCGAGTTCGTCGACACGGCGAATACTTCTGTGCCGCTTTTGAACAAAAGAACTCAACATAACTTCTGGCATAGACCATAATCTTCGGTGTGGAGCGACGCCAGAACAGGCAACAGAGCCAATCGCCGATGACGACCTTGAAGGAGCTGCCCGCACTGGTGGTGCTGGAGCGGATCCCGGTTCCGGTGCTGGCCATCGGCGATGACGGCAGTATCTTGTTCGCCAACACCGCATTTGCCGACATGATGGGCTACGAGCCCGACGAGACCCTGTCGCTGCGGTTTGAACAGATCTTCCACGAGGCTCCGGCGTCGGATTCGCTGTTGGCGACCGTCCATGCTCTCGCGAACGAGGTCGTCGAGCTGGCGCACAAGGACGGCTCTGTGGTGCGCGCGCTGATGAGCAAGTCCGCGGTGCGGCGGGCCGACGATCAGTTCGCCCTGGCCGCCTTCCAGGATCTGACCGAGCAGCTGTGGGAAGAAACCCGCTAGTCGCCGACGACGTTGCTCAGCGGCCCGCAGGCGTCGTCGCGCGCCGGCGCGCCAGGCCGCCGGAGACCATCAGCCGGAAGTAGTCGAACGAGGCATTGCTGCCGACCGCCAACCGCGGCAGTGCCAGCGGGTCACAGCGGCGATCGGCGAAGCCCGGCGCGGTGGACAACGCCCAGCGCACCCCACGGCGGCGCAGTGCGGTCATGGCCCGGCCATCGAAATCCTGCGGCCGGCCGTTCGGGTAGGCGAAAATTGTTGGCGCTCGCCCGGTCTCACGCTCCAGCGCCACGCAGGAATCGGTGATCTCCTGCTCGACCTTGTCGTCCCCGCACCGCGCGAGAATCGGGTGGGTGACCGTATGCGGATATAGCGTCACCAGCGGATCGGCGGCCATCTCCCGCGCTTCGTCCCAGCTGAGCATCCGGAACGGGCCGGGGTCGGCGTCGTCGCGGTACCCGAGCGCGCCCAGGACCTCGTCCAGCACCGCGATGCGCTCCGCGTCGGCCAGGTTCTTCAATCCCTCGACGGCCGCGACGTATGCGGCGCCGCGTTTGGCGTTGCCGTCGAGCGAAAGCGTTCCCAATCCCAGTGCGGCCAAATCGACTTCGACCGCATCGCTGTGGGCGATCGCCAGCCACAGTCGGTCGGGCCACAAGGTTGCGCCGGTGCCGATCGGACCGGTCGCGAGGAACACCGCCGCGGGCAGGTTCAGCTCGCGCAGCGCCGGCAGCGCATGTGTCGCCAGGTTGCGGGTGCCGTCGTCGAACGTGATCGCCAGCGCGCGCGGCGGCAACGTCCCGTCGGTAAGCCGGGCGAGGGCCTCCTCGAGCGGCAGGACGTTGAAATGCGCACGCACGTACTCCAATTGGCGCCGATACAGCTCTGCGCCGTTGACATGCCAGCACGGGGGCGACAGCGGGCGTTCCTCCACCCCGTGGAACATGACGATGGCGAGCATGTCGCGGTGCCGTCGCCGTGCCAGTGCCGGAACCCCGGCGGCGCACAATAATCGGGCCGCGATGTCCTTGACGGCCGGGCTCTTCAGCACGCTCTTGACTCGTGCCATCAAGTGTCAAATCCTATTGGCGCCGCCATGATTCGCGCCTGACGCGCCACAGGATCACCCCGGCACCGACGATGGCCACGGCGACCCAGCCGGCGCCGAACCACCACAGCCAGTCGAGGTCGGAGTGCCCTCCGGATCCCGCGGCGGATGCGATGGCGGCCACCGGCGGATGGTCGACAGTCACCGGGTCTTGTCCGGGCACCGACACCACCGCGACGCCTCCGAGTCGCTGCCAATGCTTGTTGTTGTCGCTCTTGAGCCACCTGATCAGCTCGTCGAGCTGTCCCGGCGCTCCGTTGGACGTCGCGACCAGCAGTGACCTCCCATGGTTGAAAACCGTTTGGAGAGAGGCAAACCGCAGCGCGGGGTCCAGCGTGAGCTTGGCCGGCTTGTCGCCGGTCCCGACGGCGTTGATGGTGATCGGGCCACTGGGTCCGGCGGCCACCGGGAGCGCCACGTCGGTGTGATTCCAGCCGTCGGCGGAAATCAATAGCGCGGGATTCGAGGAATCGATCGCCTGTTTGACGCTGGTGACAGTGGTGTCGATCGGGATCGAACTGATTCGCTGCAGGCCGATCATGATGTCGAGCGCGCGCACGGTGTCGATGAACGAGTGCTCCGCGATGCCCACCTGCACGCGGGGCATCAGGGACTGCGGTACGGATTGAAAGCCGTCCGGGATCGGTGGTGCGGCGGGGCTGCCTTCAATCGCGCTGTCGCTGTTGATGTTCAACGTGAGTAGCTGGTTTCCGGGGCCGGCGGTGTAGAAATCTCCGCAATGTCCAACGTTGCTGGCGACGTCGAGTTCCAAATCAAGGTTGGTGTAGCGCTGCAGCACGCGGTCCGGCACGTCGATCCAACGGTCGACGCTGCCATGGCCATCGGTCGGCCAGTGGTCGATGATCTCCCGCCCGACCATCGCAGAGATCTGGCCGACACTGTTGTTCGACGTCGGCGTGTACGACCCCTGCAGATGCACCCGCACCGCGTGAATGGATCTGCCGAATCGGGTCTGATCCACGCCGATCGTCACCCGCGGTTGCAGGGAAGTCGAGTTGATGAACGGCTGCCCGAGCTCGCGCAGCGTGGCGGTGTTGCCGGGTAGTCGCACTCTGGGCCTCGGCGATTCCATCGCAGCCTTGGACGACAGGGCCAGGTCCGACAGGTCGCTGAACAGGACGGCCATGTCCGATTCGTCAGTTGTGTTCAGCGGCCCGGAGATCAGTAGCCACGGCACGCCCGACGCGCCCTGCAGCGAAAGCCCGTTGTCCGGCCCCTCTTTGACGACGACTTGACGTTCCAGCGATTGCGGCGGCGCCGGCGGCGCCGTCTGCCCCTCCTGCAACGGAACCACCACGATCTCCGGAGCCTGTCTGCCGTAGCGCGAGGCCGCGGACGTAGCCAGTTGAATTGCCGTGTCGGACTCCGCCGTCGACGGCGATTGCGGCAGATAAATGGTCAGCCGCCGCAGCACCGGCGGTAGGAAATGAGCCACCGTGGTGGGCGGCAGTTCTGTGCCCGTGTAGTTGACCGTTGCGTTCGTCAGACGCAGGGGGCTCTCCTGGTATAGGCAATATCCATCGAGCGGAACCAGGAATGCATGCACGGTTACCGTCAGCGAGTTGTCGATCACCTCTGCACCAGCCAAGGGGATGACGATCGGTGTCTGATCGGCGGTGGGCAGGTTCAGCCTCGCGATGGTGCGGTCGGCCTGCATCACGGTGATCAACCCCGAGCGAAGATTGATCGGCAGTTCGACGGTCGCGTTCAGGGCGGCCGGTGTCAGCCCGTGCAGCACCGGAATGCTCAGCTCTTGGCTGCTTTTCAGACCCCAGAACTCCAAGTTGGCGGGGGCCCCGACGTCGAGCAGCGACAGCGTGGTCGTCGTCGTCGAGTCCGACGGGGTGGTCGGGTCGGCGGGCGCACCCCACGATGCCGGAGCGCTCATCACCAGGAATCCGACGACACCGGCCAATGCGAATACTCGACGCAGAGATTTCCGGTACATCACCGGAACAGTATGCATTGTTGAAAGCGCTTCAACCCCAATAACGGAATCGTCGCCGTGGCGATCGCGAAAAGGTATCTGGCGCCAGCTCTTCGAGATCGGTCACCCGCGACTTTCGGGTGC
The DNA here is from genome assembly GCF_054660795.1 of Mycobacterium sp. MUNTM1. Taxonomy (NCBI): domain Bacteria; kingdom Bacillati; phylum Actinomycetota; class Actinomycetes; order Mycobacteriales; family Mycobacteriaceae; genus Mycobacterium; species Mycobacterium sp. MUNTM1. The sequence goes on along the minus strand of NZ_BAAGDE010000006.1, from coordinate 88,346 downwards.
TATTCGGTTTCCGATTCCGCCGCCGCCTCGTCGCGGGCGGCCCTGGCCGCCGCGTGGCGCATTCCTTCGCGGCGCAGGAATTGCTCGAAGTAGGGCAGCGACGCTTCCGAGACGACGCCGGGCAGCAGCAACTTCCATATCTGATGCAGGCGCGCGGTGGGGTCGCCGACGATGTCACCGATTCGCCCGTGGCTGGATATGGCATTGGCCACCAACCGGGCCCCGAAGATGGTGCCGATGACCGACGCGCTGAGCACGTCGGGGTCGATTTCGCTGCGGAGGTCGCCCTCCTTGATTGCGCGCCGTGCCTCTTGCGCCGTCTCCAGCATCAGGTTCGCGTAGAAGCGCGATGCCGCTCCATTGAATCCGCTTAAAGCCGTGGCCAATTGCGCGGCCGCGCGGGCCATTTTGTCCGCGCTCAACACCTCGACAATCGTGAACGTGCCGTGCAGCAGGTTCTCCAGTCCCGGCGACGACGCCCCGCACACATTGCGAAAGGCGCTGAGCAGTGCGTCCGAGCCTTCCTCGATGATGTTCGACGCCAACGATTCTTTCGAATCGAAGTGGTGATAGAGAGCGCCCTTGGTCATTCCCGTGCGCTCGATGATGGTGCTCCATCCGGCGGCGGCGTACCCGACGTCACCGAACACTTCGATCGCGGAGTCGAGGATTCTTCGGCGAGTGGCTTCAGAGCGAACTTGGCGCGCCATTGTGCACGCACCTCCGGAGTCTCAAGCCCCCGGTCTTGCCGCCGTTAGTCGACATCCGCGGAACTGGTGTTGATGGCGAGCGCCGCACGCCGCCTGAGGAATTGGCGGAAGTATTCGATGCGGTCGGGTTGCAGAACCCCGGTCAGGAGCAGCGACCAGCACCTCTCCAGGTCGCGCAGGAATCGCTCCGGTTCGTCCAGATTGCTGGTCTTCCGCAGGCCCATGTGCAGCGAGACCATCAAGCGGCCGATGTCCTGCGGGTCGCACTCGTCGTTGATGTCGCCCTCGGACTTGGCCTGCTCGGCGACCCTGGCCAGCGCTTTGATCCACTGATCGAACAACTTCTCCTGCAGCCCGTCCGCCAGGCCGACCGATTCCATCAGGTTCAGCCCTGACCTGACGACATCGGTCTTGATGTCCTTGATAGCGATCAGATAGGAGAAGTCGATCAGGGTCTCGAGGCCCGAGAGACCGCGTGACAGCAGGTCTTGCACAGCTTCCGCGCCGGCCTCGGTCTGGCCGTCGATGATCGCGACCGCCAACGCGTGCTTCGACTTGAAATGGAAGTACATCGCACCCTTGGTCAGTTCGGCCTCGGCGAGGATGTCGTCGAGGCCGACGTCGTGGTACGGGCGTCGGGCGAACTGATGTGACGCGGCCCGCAGTATCTGTTGCCGGGTCGCATCTGCTCGTCCATCAGTGGAGTGGGTGGTCATCGCAATCGAGAACTCGAATTCCCCGCGGCGCGAGATTTGACGCAAGAGTCCAGGCCGAGGCTGTCGTCGCGGGCAGAGTGACCCGCCACCACGTCGACAAACGCCTTGCTCAAGCAGGACACAACTACCTCGGTTCTTCACGGGTTGGAGCGAACACGCACCCGCGTCGCTCAAGATATCCAGTCCACTCCTGAGGTTAGCAGTCATACGGCTGTCCCGGTTGACGCGCGCGTAAATACCTGAGGTCTAGATCACAGGTTCTTGTCAAACCATTAGTATGTTTTGTACGCTATTGTCAGATCGTCAGTTTGGTATCGGCCCAAACATCGTCTCGACCGTCTGCACCGCATAAGGGGAAGCACATGTCGTTCGTCACGGCGAACCGCTGGTCACAGGTCTCAAGCGACCCCCAGACCGCGGCTGACCTGCGCTTTTTAAACGCTTCGACGGTCGCCTGCACCTCCTCCGCCGCCAACGCCGACTCGGCCCACCTGATGGTCAAGGTCTGAAATGATCGATTTCGGAGCGCTTCCCCCGGAGATCAACTCCATGCGGATGTACGCCGGTCCCGGCCCGCTGTCGCTGACCGCCGCCGCGGTGGCCTGGGACGGTTTGGCCGCCGAACTGCACGCCGCGTCAAGCTGCTACCGCACCGTGATCGCGGGCTTGACCACCCAGCGGTGGATGGGCCCCTCGTCGCTGGCGATGGCCTCCGCCTTCGCCCCCTACATGGCGTGGACGGCCGGCGCGGCCGCGCGGGCCGCGGAATCGGCCGGTCAGGCCAGGCTCGCCGTCGAGGTCTACGAAGCCGCCTTCGCGATGACCGTCCCGCCACCGGCGGTCGCCGCCAACCGTTCCCAGCTCGCGGTGCTCGTCGCGACCAACTTCTTCGGCCAGAACGCCGCGGCGATCGCGGCCACGGAAGCGGAGTACGGCGAGATGTGGGCGCAGGACGCCGCGGCGATGTATGAATACGCCGCCGGCTCGGCCGCCGCGTGCTCGGTGACCCAGTTCAACCCGGCCCCGAATGTGACCAACGAGAGCGGAACGGCCCAGCAGGCGGCCGCCGTTTCTCAGGCCACCTCGGCATCGGAGCAGGCAAACCTCGCCCAGGTGGTGTCGAAGGTCCCCACCACGCTGCACCAGCTTTCCTCACCGATGAAATCCAGCGTCTCCCTCCTGACCGACAGCGGCAGCGACGTCGGCAGCACCCTCGGTACCAGCGGGAGCACGGCCACCGACTCGGCCACCTCGTCGATCATGACGGGCCTCGCGTCGGGCATACCGGGTGCCATTCCGAGTGCGTTCTCGGCGGCGGGGACCCCGCTGTACGGGATGTCCTCGATCCTCGGCATGGCCCAAACCGCACAAGGCTTGGCGAATGCCGCCAGCAGCGGGGCCATGGCCGCCGCGTCGGGGGCAGCCAGTGCGGCGAGCTCCGGCGCGGGCGCGCTCGGATCGCTCGGATCGGTCGGCTCCGGCGTGTTCGGCAGCCTCGGCAGCGCGGCCTCGCTGGGGCCGCTGGCCGTGCCGGCCAGCTGGACCAGCGTGATCCCCGCGGCCAACAGCGCCGTTTCCGCCCTGCCCGCGATCAACCTGGCCGGCGCGAACGTGCCGCCGAGCGTCATGGGCTCGCTGCCGCGCCTGGCGGCCGCGTCGGGCAAGACACTCGGACCCCGCTACGGCGTCATACCGACCGTGATGACGCGCCCGCCGGCCGCCGGATACGCATGAGCGACAAGGTTTTCTGCAAGCCCGGTAACAGAAGGAGGGGTAAGTGAAGTACACACCCACCAAGGTCGCCGGGGTGACGATCATCGACCTCGAACTCAGTCGCGACCATCGCGGGTTTTCCTCACGCTCGTTCTGCGCCCGGGACTTCGCCAACCATGGACTGAATTTCGATGTCACACAGACGAATATCGTCTTCAACTACACCCGGGGCACCGTGCGTGGTCTGTACCGTCAGGTGCCGCCACACGCCGAGGCCAAGCTCGTCCGCTGCACCCGGGGAGCCATCGTCGCCGTGGCGGTCGATGTCCGTCCCGACTCCCTGACCTATGGCGACCACGTGATGGTCGAACTGAGCGCCGACGACCACCGGACGCTGTACTTGCCCCCCTACGTTGCGCATGGCTTCCAGACGCAGGTCGACGACACCGAAGTCAGCTACCAGGTCAGCGGGGACTACGCGATGACCGAGGAGCAGGGCATCCGTTGGGATGACCCCGAATTCGGCATCTCGTGGCCCATTCCGGTCACGGTCATCTCCGAGCGGGACGCGAGCTGGCCCGCACGCAAACCCAGATTGGTTCCAGTGGAGCAGGTGGCAACATGCATCAGTCGGTAATGATTCGCAACACCGTGGACGCGGACATCATGCTCGGCCGGCGACCGCTGAAGCACTGGCCCGCCGGCATGACCGCGTTGCATCGCGGCGACATCAAAGTTTCCGCGGTAAGCGCGGAGGCGGCCGGCGGCAAAGCGTTACGGCGCTGGCAGGATCAATACTCGCGGTACCTGCGTATCAGCGACTCGATGATCGTCTGCGCGTCGGTGCTGCTCGCTCAGTACGTTCGGTTCGGCGAGATCGCGAACACCTCGGGTTACTCCGACCCGATGATGACGCTGTTCTCCGTCCTCTTCGCGGCGCTGTGGCTGTCTGCCCTCACGGTGTTTCAGACGCGCTCGAGCCGAGTTATCGGCGCAGGAATCGAAGAATACCGGCGGATCGGCACCGCGTCGTTCTGGACATTCGGAATCATCGCGATGGTCACGCTGCTCGCCAAGGTTGATCTGGCCCGCGGCTACCTGGCCATTGCGCTTCCCGTCGGGACGCTGGCGTTGCTGGGGAGCCGCAGTGGGTGGCGTAAGCACGTTAACCGCAGGCGCGCCGAAGGCCGTTGCCAGACCCGGGTTTTGGCGATCGGAGACCGCCAGGCGGTGACCCACCTTGCGGGTGAACTTGCCCGCAATCCCCTCGCCGGCTGCGTCGTGGTCGGCGTCTGCATCCCCGGTTATGGGCCGGCCCGCGGCAACACGCTGACCATCGGAGACCGCAAGATCCCCATTCTGGGGGACCAGACCCATGCGGCCACCGCGATCGGCATCTGCGGCGCGGACACGGTGGCGTTGACGCAGACGGATCGCTTGGGAATGCACGGGATCCGGGAGCTGATGTGGGAGCTCGAGACGATGGACGTCGACCTGGTGGTGTCTCCGGGCGTGATGGACGTGACCGCGGCGCGGTTGACGCTGCGCCTCACCGCAGGGCTGCCCCTGCTGCACGTCGACAAGCCGCAATATGAAGGCGCGCACCGTTTTCAGAAGCAGGCCTTCGACTTCGTGTTCTCCCTGGCCGCCTTGGTCGCCACCGCACCGCTTCTCCTTGCGGCTGCCATCGCCATCAAGCTGACCAGTAAGGGGCCCGTCTTCTACCCGGCCGAGCGCATCGGCGTCGACGGAAAGCCCTTCACGATGCTGAAATTCCGCACCATGACCGACGGGGCGGACACCCAGCTCGAGCAACTGCTGTCCCTCAACGAGGGCGCCGGCGGCATGCTGTTCAAGATGCGCGACGACCCCCGGGTCACCCCTATCGGCAAGATTCTGCGCCGGTACAGCATCGACGAACTGCCCCAATTCATCAACGTCCTCAAGGGAGACATGAGCGTCGTTGGCCCGCGGCCTCCCCTGCGACGCGAGGTCGACAATTACGAAACCAACGTGAAACGTCGTTTGCTGGTCAAGCCGGGCGTCAGCGGATTGTGGCAAGTGAGCGGCCGTTCGGACCTTTCCTGGGAAGAGTCGGTGCGGCTGGATCAGTCCTACGTCGACAACTGGTCGATGTCAGGTGATCTGGTGATTATCGCCAAGACGGTGAAAGCGGTCCTCACAAGCCACGGAGCCTACTAGGCTCGCGAGCCATGACCGAGCCGACGGCACCCCATGCGGTGGTGCCGTCGGTACCACTCAAGCGGATGGCTCACGCGTTCTCGATCCAACTGATCTGCCGGGCGCTGGGCATGCTGGCCTCCGTGGTCTCGGTGGCCATGACCGCGCGTTATCTGGGGCCCGGACGCTACGGCCTGCTCACCGTCGCGGTCACATTCGTCGGGATGTGGACCAGCTTCGCCGACCTCGGTTTCGCCACGGTGATCGTGCGCCGGGTGACTTCCGGCCGCGGCGACCTGGAGCGCCTGGTGCGCGTCAACAGCGGCCTGGCCCTGATCTATTGCGTCCCGCTGGCGGCGCTGGCCGCCGGCTCCGGCTTGCTCGTCTATCACGACACCGAAGTGCGGGTGATGCTCGTGGTGCTGTCGGGCGGATTGCTGATGCAGACCATGGTGACGCGCTTCGAGCCGGTGTTTTTGGCCACCGTCCGATTTTCCGCGGTCGCCATCTCCGACGTCACGGCCCGGGCAGCCACGCTGATCATGGTCGCCTGCCTGGTAACTGCGCGCGCCGACGTGATCTGGTTCGCTGTCGCGCAACTCATCCCGCCCGCTGCGCAGCTGCTGATCCAAGGCGCCGCCGCGATGCGGCACATCTCGGTGCGACCGCTATTCGCGCCGCGCGAGGCCACCGATCTGGTACGGGAAAGCCTGCCGCTCATGTGCTTCCTGGTGGTCGGACTGCTGTACAGCCGTGCCGACGGCGTGATCTTGTCCCTACTGAGCTCGCGCTCCGAGGTCGGCGTGTACGGCTTGGCCCTCACCATCGCGTTCAACACCATCGTGGTGTCACTGATCTTCCACAAGTCGACGCTGTCGACGGCCACCGAACTGTTTTCCCGAGACGTCGCCGCGTTCGCCGCCTTTCTGCGTCGGTGCGTCGAGCTCATGTCCTTCGTGGCGGTCCCGGTCGCCGTTGTCGGCGCGCTGCTGTCCGGGCCGTTGATCGGCTTCTTCGGCGACCAGGCGTTCGTCGAGCGCGGAACGCCCACGCTGGCACTGTTGTTCGTCGCGGCGGCTCTACGATTCATCAGCGGCACCCTCGGCCAAGGTTTGGTCGCCGCCCACTATCAGCAGGTCTTGCTCTGGTTGACAATCGCCACCCTCGCGCTGAACGTCGCCCTCAATGTCGTTTTGGCCGGGCGGTTCGGTGCCGTCGGCCCCGGCGTTGCGCTGGTGTGCACCGAGTTGTTCCACATAGCGATTTCCAGCCGGTGGCTGCGCCGCCGGTGCCACTACCGCACGCCGGTGAAATTCATGCTGCGGCTGCTGGTTCCAACGGGTGCGAGTGTGGTTGTGACGCTGCTACTCTCGGGACACCATGTAATTCTGGTGCTGGCGGTGGCCGTCGTCGCATACCTGGCCACCACCGCGGTGTTCGGCCCGATCACCCGGTCGTCGCTGGCCGCGCTACGCGAAAAGCAGTTGAACGCATGACGCGTCAGACGGACCGGGCATATCTCAAACGCCCGGTGGGCGGCGCCGCCGCGCTGCCGGTCGTACGGTCGCTCGCAGTGCTGGTCGTGACCGGCGACAACCACGATCACATCGACATGTGTCTGCACAGCGTCGCCGAGCATCTGCCAGAGCTGCCCGTCTATGCCTATGGTCGGACCGAACTGGCCACGAAATACCCGACGGTGCACTGGGTGTCGGGGCCGACGAACGTCGCCGCCGCCGCGGCATTCAACACCCTGGCCGAGCACGCGCCAGGCGATGCCGACCTGCTGCTGCTCAAAGCCGATACCCGGGTGCTGGGGCCGTTGACCCGCACCCGGGAGCTGCTTCGCCTGCCGCACGTGGCGGCCGTGTCGCCCATGGTGCACGATGCGACGACGCCCGGTGGCAAACCGTGGGACATCGCGTCGCGGCGCCGGACGCTGATCCGGGCGCTGACCATGGCGGCCGGCTACTCCGACTCGTGGCGCGGGGGCCCGATCTCACACCGCTACGCCCACCAGCCACCCGAAACCCGAAGTATCGACGGGGATTTGGGTGGCGGCTGCCTGGCGATCAATCGCCTGGCCTGGAACACGATCGGAGGCTTCGACGAAGAGTTCTTCCACGACGAAGCGGCCGACTGGCAGGGTCGGGCCCGCGCGGCGGGCTGGCGCATTCTGCTGGCCAACGAACTCGGCGCCGACCGTGCGCCGGCCGGCACGACCGCCGTCACCGTCGATCGGCGCGACCGCGACGTGGCACGCGCCCACACGGCGCTGCTGCTCGAACACCAACACGGCGTCCACCACGCGGACGTATATCTGGCCGGCGCAACCGCGTTGGGAAGCCTGCGGCGGTCGCGCCGTGCACGGTCGCGGACGGGCCTGCCATCGGTCATCATCGCCACCAACCGCCTGGTCTATGGGGGTGCTGAGCGACAAAAAGCGTTGTTGGCAACGGAATTGGATCGGCGCGGCTACTCGGTCACGATCGTATGCGTGCAACGGTTCGGCCCTTTGCTTGCCGAGATTCCGGACACCGTGCGCGTGATCCGCCAGCCCTGGTGGGCGCCGAGCCTCGACATCGCCAAGGGCCCGGCGGTACTCATCACCGGCGACACCAACACCGAGGTTGGATTCGGCACCCTGTGGCGGGCCGCCGGCAGAGACCGGCATTGGCTTGTCGCTCCGCATGTTCCTCCTGAGGAGGGCAGGCCCATCTACTCGCGGCCACTGACGGCCGCCATGCGCCGCTCGGACGGGTTTATCGTTCTGGCGCAGCGACATTGGGACATGCTTGCCGAGCAGCATCGGCTCCGGGGACCGCGATTCATCGCGCCCAATGGTGTCGGCGAGATCGGCGAGCCCACCCCACGGGTCCGATCAACCGGGGAAGCGCCGCACTTGGTGATGCTGTCGCGCATCGTCGAGCACAAGAACCCGCATCTGCTGATCGAGGCCCTCGACGAATTAGTCGAATTGCCGTGGCGGCTGTCGATTTTCGGTGACGGCCCCGATCGGGAAGCGCTACAAGCGCGAACGCCTACCAGATTGCGCGATCGAGTGCAGTGGTGCGGCTGGTCGGCCGGCCCCGGGCCGGCGCTGGCGGACGCGGATCTACTGTGTGTTCCAAGCCGTTCCGAGGCGTTCCCGCTCGTAATTCTCGAGGCGATGGCTCGGGCGGTACCGGTTGCGGCATCGGCGATCTGCGCTGTCCCAGAGATGCTGGATTTCGGCAGGGCGGGATTTCTCGTCGAGCCGGTGTCGGTGTCGGAATGGCGAGCACAGATGGCCCGGATCCTGGCGGACCCCGGCGCACTGCCGGCGGTGGGACAACGCGGCTACGAACGCATGCGCAAGCACTACACGGTGACGGCAATGGCCGATGCCTACCTCGACGCGATTAACGCAGTACTGTGAATTCGCCTCGGGTGCTGTGGCTTTCGCCGTGGATGAGGCCACTGGCCCGCGTGCAGGCCGAAGCGCTGCTGCGGCGAGGGGCCGACGTACTGTTGGTGACCTCCGATCAACACCCCGAGTCGGACACCGCCCGCGATTATGAGTTGGTACTGGATCCGCGGTTTCGCACGACCGCGACCTGGCGACCGACCCTAAAGGCCTGGCGCCGGATCCGGCAGTACCGACCGGACATCGTGATCGCCGAACTGGTCCGAGATCCGCGCTGGATCGCGTTGGCGGGACGGGCTCCACGCATCCAGCTGATCCACGACGATCGACCGCACGACCCCGGTGAAGAACTGCCGGCCTACGAGCTTGCGGTGATGGACCGCTGGGGCGCCCGCTCGGCGGCCACGATTGCCTACAGCAACTACGTCGCGGCCGCCGTCGCCACCCGCCGCGACGTCGCCGGCACCGACGTGCACGTGTTGCCGCTCGCCAGCGACCTCGGACCGGACCGGGTGCCACCGTTGGTGGAACCCGAACGGCGTAGGAATTTCGTGATGTTCGGTCGCCTCAACCCCTACAAGAACGTCGACGTGGTGCTCGAGGCATGGCGGCGACATACCGCCGGTGGCGGCTGGCGCGGTGACAAGCTGGTGCTCATCGGCGCCGGCGAACTGGACGTCGGCGCACTGCCCGAGCACACACTCTGGCGCTCCGGCAACTACCGCTATTCCGATGTCGTCCCCACGCTGGCAGCCGCGAAAGGTTCAGTAGCCCACTATCGTTGCGCCTCACAAAGCGGTGTGCAGGTGCTCTCGATGCAGCTGGGCGTCATGCCGATCGTGTCCACCGCCGGCGGGTTAGCCGAATACCAGCCGCCGGGCTGTTCCCCGATCGGTGTCGACGACATCGCCGGACTCACCGCCGCCTTCGACGCCCTGGCCGACCCGGTCGCCGCGGCGCAGCATGGGGCCGAGGCGGCGCGCCAGTACGCGAACCAATGCTCCGTCGACCTGGTCGCGGACCGCTTCCTGGACGTCATCGCAGAGGTGCTGCCGGCGCGTCGGCGCTGAGTGAAACCTCACCCAAACCGGCGCTGCACCCTGTGGTGGGAGCTAGCTGTTGAGCTCAAAGCTGCCGGTCGGTTCAAACCCTGCATAGCGAAGCCAGTGCCCAGCGGCGGCCATCAATTCGGGAAATTCTTGCAGCTGTAAACCGGGGTAGCGTTCCTTGAATGCATTCGACGGCAGCTTCCGCGCCGTCCCCTGAATCCACCACATTCCCTTCTCGACCGATGGCGTTGGCTTGATCGGCTCGGCTTCGCGTGCCGGCGGGCGGATCCAGTTCCGCAGGTTCTGTTTTATCCGAAGCTTGGTCTCGTCCGCCATGCGCCGCTTGATCGCCATGGCGGGAGCGACTTTTGCGAGCCGGATGAGCTTCTGCATCCTCCAGTCCTCGGGGAAATCTGACTCCGGCAACCGCAGGATGGTCGATGGGTCGACACCAATCTCGGTGGCGATTGCTTCGTAATACCCTGCCCACGAGTGCGTCTCGATATCGGAAACATTGAACACCCCCGATCCGACATCCTCCGAGCACGCGAGTTGCACGAGGTGTCCGATCAGATTGTCGACATGAATGAGGTTGCATATCCCGCGGCCTTCGTTGAAAAGGTAGGCGGTACCGTCTATCAAGGCCTGGGCGGGCCCCACCAGCCAACCGGACCCCGGCCCCCAAATCAACCCGGGCCGCAGGATCACGGTCTGCACGCGATCATTGGGCTGCGACCGCAACCACCCCTCGGCTGCGGCCTTCTCCCGGCCATATTCCATCCAGTGATTGCCGTCCGGCAGGCTATCTTCTTGGAGATCAACCTCATCGGCCCGGCCAAAAACCTCGCCCGAACTCATGTGGACGAACAACGGCACTCCCGCTTCCCCACACGCCCGGTAGATCGACTGCACATCCCCGACGATGCGCTTGTCGTCTCCCGACGTCAGGTTCACCGCCATGCCGCAGCCCCGCAATAGCGGGACCAGTGACGCGGGGTCACTGGCGTCGCCCTGCACCGTGCGAACGCCAAACCTCGCCAGACGCCCCTGGCTCCGCTTCGACCGGACGATCGACACGAGCGGCAGCTCGGCCCGCAACTCCGCCTGCTCGATAAGGCGCGCGCCGACATAGCTGCCCGCGCCGATGATCGCGATCGGCTTCATCCGGCTCTCCAGTATTTCGCCCGAGCCGCCTGTTGCTCCCGCCCGGTGAGCCACGGGCAGGCCATCGGTTGCGCTTGCCGATAAGCCTCGTCGATCGCCACTTGCAGCCGTGCGGCCTGAACGCCGGTGACGGGGAAGGGCTCACCATAGGTGATGCAGCGGAGCATGGCGATCACCAGGAGCTCAATGCAGTCGAACCCGAAAATCGGATGTAGCCGCTTGCCTCCACTTCGCCTCAAATCGACTGGCCAACTCGTGGTCGCGGGAACGCGCATCCAGCCGTCGCGCGTCTTGCGTCGGTAGGTTCGAATCTCTCCGCACTCCAGCACGATCTCGCCGCAACTTCCCTGGATCCGCAATCCATTGTTCAGCGGGTACTCCCAACTGACGTGCATCGTGCCGCGGGCATTGGGAAACGCCAATTCCAGCTGCGCGTTCGTCTCGACGCCGCCCGCAAGACTGTCGTCGAAAGCGCTCACCACCAGCGGATCACCAAAAATCCAGCTCAGTTGGTCCAGTAGGTGCACGCCTTTGTCGATGAGCGCACCGCCGCCGGCCGTCTCGCGAGAAAACGCCGCATCGCTGGCGGCCGGCCAGTCGAAGGTCCCCCCCTCGCGATATGTGAACCGAAGCTCATCGCCCAGGTCGCCGTTCGCCACCAACATCGCGACATCGGCAAAGTTCGGATAAAACCTTCGCGGAAGGGCAATCCCGAGCACTCGCCCGGCCTGTTCCGCAGCGATATTCATCCGTTGTGCGTCGGCTGCCGTTGTGGTCATGGGTTTTTCACAAAGCACATGGCAACCGTGCTCCAGCGCGGCACACGTGTGATCGGCATGCAGACCGGGTGGCGACGCGATCAAGGCGAGATCATAAGAACCGCTCTCGAGGGCCGAATCGCAGTCTGGGTAAGGGCGAGCCCGCTTGAATCTGGCGGCAATCTGCTGCGCGCGCGACGTGTTGGGATCGGCCACACCGGCGATCCGTATTGCCTCGGCCTTCTCGAGACGGCGCAGCGGGTAAAGGTAATTGTTTTCGACTACTGCCCCGGCCCCGACCAACAGCGCCTTGATCATCGACTGCCTTTCACGGGGATTGAACCCCGTTGGCTGAACGCGGGGATCAGGCGCCCCACCTCAATGACCGCGATCATGACCGCGCCCCAGCGGCAGCGACCAACTCCGGAGCAGGGTCGACCTCGTTTTGGCCCGTGTCCGCGGTCCTCCCCCGCAGTCTGGCGAACCCCATCGCCGATCCCAGGGCCAAGCCCAGCCCTAAGGAGTCCATCGGCATCTCCGGTAACGGCCAAACGGCCGATATTGCAAGGAGACCGGCGGCGACCGCTGCGCTGATCCGCGCCGGTGCCGAGGCGCAACGCAACGCCAGGATCACCGGCGTCAGCGCGAACAGCGCGAACGCCGCCATGCCCACCACCCCGGCCTTGGCCAACCACCACAGGTAGAACTGTTCTGAATAGGCGGGGTGGAACGTCGAATGAAACTCATCGTCCCCGTCCGGCGGCTGATACGGGTAACCCAAGCCATGGCCGAACAGCGGGGCCTGGGCGATCGTCTCTTTAAGTAGGTTGATTTCCCGCAGCCGGTCCAGCGCCGAAATATCCACCGCGAGCGCACTTGACGAAACCCCGCCGAGCACCCGTTGACTGAAAGCGGCGAACTGATCGCCCAGCCACGCCGCGGCCTTGGATTGCTGCAGCAGAAACATCGATCCCGGAATCGTCACCGCAAGGACGGCCGCGCCGATCGTGGCGGCCATGACCGTCCGACGCACGGTCGCCCAGCTCAGGCTGGCGACGAAGGCGATGCCGCCGGCCACAGCCATGGCGATCAGCGTGTTGCGGGAGAAGGACAGCAGCGAAATGATCAGCGCGGGCAGACCTAGTGCGAGAAACATCTTGGCCCTGACACCGCCGACGACCGTGGCGGCGACCAGCCCGGCCAGCACGGCGGTGGCCGGCGTCTGAGTGGACAGGATCAATCGGAGGGCCTGGTTTGCGCCCGTCGTGCCTTGCAGGCTTTCCGCCCGGCCGGCCAGCCGGATGACATGCAACGAACTTGCAATGGCCATGCCCGCCGAAAACCACAGGATCACGACCATCGCCCGGATCGACCAGGTGACATGGTTGCCGTAGACGATCAACACGGCCAACACAAACCCGATCGCCAGTTCGAGCATGGCGGTCGATTCACGCATCACCACCCTGTCCACGTGTCCCATCACGAAACCGGTGACGGTGGAGGACACCACCGTGAGCACCAAGATCACCGGCAACAAGCAATCGCGGAACCGTGGTCGCACGGTAGGCAGCAGATAGCAGATCGCCAGCAACGCGGCCACTTGGTACGCGTAGATCGTTGTTGGGCCGATGACTTTGCCGACGTGCAGGTCTTCCGGCAGGGCAGCGAACGCACCGAATAGCGTGACCGCCACCATCCCTTCGGGTTTCACCCAGTAGACGATCACGCAAAACAATGCGGCGGTCAGCAACACACCCTCGGTGGTCCTGCGCACCGAGAGCACGCCGAACACGAAGCACCCGAACACGAATAGCGCCAGCAACACCCCATTGACCGCCAGACGATGTCGACTGGCGAGGTAGGGGATCACGCCGGTCGTCCCGGCTCGCGCGTGTCGAGAGGCTGCACGGAATTCGGCGGGACCTCACCCGGCCGTGGAGTCGCACCCAGCATCGAGAAGGTGGCGCCGCACTGCGCGACACCGTGTGACGATCCCAAAAATCGGGAAGGGTCAGGAAATATTGCCCGCGACACCCAATGCATAGTATTTGGCACCGCCGCATTTCATCGGGATTCCGGCGTAATTCATGATCGGTGCGCGGCGACCAGCGCATCGCGTGGAATATCGAATGCCGCCAGCGGATACCACCCGGACCCGTCACGCCCATCGCGCGCCAAATGCATTGGCGCATAGTTCACCACATGCGAAGCATCGCGTTTGTGCTGTTGCCAGTCCACCGATGCGTTCAGCGTGTAATGGCCAGGTGCCAGACCCGCCAGGTCGACCGAGACCGACTCGGTGGACGACGCGGGCACCGGTTCCAGGGCAACGCGTTGGTCGGATTGCCGCGTGGTCAGCGACTTCAGCGCCACGGCCGGCGCGAGCGTGCGGACCACCGCCCCCGAGAAATCCACCAGCCGATACACGGGGACCCATTTCTCGGTCGCAACGGCGGAGCCGTAATTGGTCCACGTGACACCGATCGTCGCCTTGCCGTCGCGGATCGACTGCGATCCCGGCCGCGCCTCGACCGAATACCGGTAACCGGCAACCACGTTGGTTTGCGCCCATATTTGGAACAGGTCCGGGTCCATCGGAGTCTTGGAGGCCGCGTCCTCGAAGTTGTGGCTCGATGTCATCGAGACGTGGTACTGAATGACGTCGTGCAGGCCCTTCTCGTAGTAGCGTCGCCGATCAGTTCCCTCGGTCAGTCTGCACCACTCCGTGATGACCGGCGCCGACACCAGTCGGTCCTTCAACACGGCGATGAGCGGATCCTTCGCCTGCACATAATGTGAGTCCTCGCGTTCGGACCAATCGTGCAAGACACTCAGGACGCCAAGGCAATCCGATCGGATGCCGACGGGTGCGGAGAGCCGCTTGGTGACGTCGTCGGCGAACAGTTGGCGAACGATTTCCGGGTTCAGCACCGTCGTGATCATTTGCGTGCGCGGGAACGCGCTGACGTTTGCCGCGACCAGGTGCCGGATAGATTCGCTGGTGATGTTCTGATCACGGTATTGGCTGTAATAGCCGAGCTTCGCGACGCTCTCTTCGGGTGATGGGCCCGGCGCGCCCAAGGTGTCCCGCAGATACGAGATGTGGTTCTCGCTCCAGTCGCCGTAGCCCGAGAACTCGAAAACGCTGAGCCGTTCATCGCCGTCGTACCGGCGACCGAGGGCAGCGAGAAGCTGCCCGAAAGCATTCAGATAATTGGCGTCGTTCCAGTTCGGCACCACCTGCACCAGCCCGGGCGTCCACCAATAACGTGGCCGGTCGGAATAGCTGGTGGACGCCGGCCGCATCCAGTCAGGAATCGAGATATTCGTGTTGTTCGCATAGGTGGTGTCGCAGCAGGAACTGTAGGAGAAGACCCGAAGGCTCATCCGCATGTTTCGGCTGCCGAGCGTCGCCAGGGCGTTGTCGATCACGCTGAAGTCGAACTTTTGATCGTCGGGGGCATCAGGCGGCAGCGTGCTCGGATCGGTGGGCTGCAACTGTCGCCACGAGACGCGCAGGCTGGCGTCATACGATGCGGGCCACGCCGGAAACTGGTGCTGCGCGGGATTGCCTTGCGGGAAAAGCGGTGTCAAGAGCGATTCATACTGACCGCGCAGCGGATTGGAAACCTCTTGAACCGTCAACGGTAAGGCCGGGCTCACCACGACGGTGAGCGGTTCAGTTTGTTCCGCACAGGCGCTGAGCGCCAACGCCGCGCATGCGGCAACGACCATCGCTCTCTTGCTCCACATGCGGGCCATCGTCGCGATGCTAGACCACGCCCCGCCGCAAAACTCGCGGTCGGCGCGAACTGTCGTGTCGTGGTCCTGCGCCGGCGGCGCGTCGCCTAGTTGCGGCCGCAAGGTTTCATCCGGCGGTGGGGAAGTCCCTGCCAGTACGTCTGCAGCCATCCGGTCAGCTCGCGGGCCGGCCCCAGCGCGTCGGCCGGGGCGGACAGGGACCGCGTCGCCGCGATGGCTTCCGGTAGGTCGTCCATTGCGCGCACCACGGTCGCCAGGCCCGCCGCCTCCAGCTTTTCGGCAAACCAGAGCTGGTGGTCGTCGACGTGCTCCCCCAGCGACGAGTGTCGGGGAACCGCGACCGGGCGCTTCCCCTGTTCGATGCACAACAGGGCCGATCCGGCGCCGGCGTGGGTCACGACCACCGAGGCGCGCCGGATCCGCTCGCGGACGTCCCCGAACGGCAGGAAGCGCTCGAACCGTGCGTGCCGCGGCTCGTAGCCGCAGGTTCCGAGTTGCATGAAAATGTCCTCCCCCGTCGCACCCGTGCGGGCCAGTTCGTCGACCGCGCGGGCCAGCCGGTTGAACGGATGCACCTCCATCCCCGTAATCACGAAAATCACACGATCCTCCCGTGGTACTCCGTGCCGCGAATCCGGTCGGCCAATTCGGGCCATTGCACCAGAAAGCGGGAGGCGAAGGGCTTCACCATGCGGGCGGTGAGCGACAACCCGTTGATGCGGGTGATGGACTCGACGAAAACGGTTGGGATCCGCAGCAACCAGGCGAGCCAGAGGAACGGGGCGGCGACGCCTGAGCCGGTGGTCAAGATCATCGCCGGACGGTGGCCGATCAGGAGCCGAAACGCCAGCACCAGGTTGCGTAGCAGGTTGGGGATATTGCGAACGGTGGGGTGGGCCGCCCAATAGATCTCATCCTCGTCGCGCAGCAGGTAGCGAGCGTCGGCGGTCCCGAAGCTCACCCAGTACCGGTCCTTGTCCTGCCAGAACTCCCGCAGGCAGAACATCTCGTAGATGTGCCCGCCCGAGGACGCGATCAGAAGCAAGCGCCCCATAAGTCTTGTCACCTCCGGCGCTTGCGACCGAGTTGCTCGACGAAAAGATTAAATCCCGTCCCGGCCAAAGAGATCGACGAAATCGCCGAAAACAACGACCGATTGGATGTTAGCGTCCTCGTTGTTCACTCGAGCTCGCAAAGCAGCGGTCACTGCGTACTGAGGGGCCCAGACAATGATTCGGACGGCCATCGTCGGCCTCGGAAAGATGGGTTTGTCGCACCTCGCGATACTGCGTACCCATCCGGACCTCGAGGTGGTCGGTATCTGTGATTCGACCGGCTATGTGCGCGACGTCCTCGCCAAGTACACCGGGCTGCCCTGTTATGACAACCTCGATCGGATGCTGGCCGACACCAGGGCCGAAGCGGTTGTGGTGGCGGTCCCGTCCCGGTTGCATGCGCCGATGGTGGAGGCGGCCTTGCGGCGCGGGACGCATGTCTTCTGCGAGAAGCCGTTCGTCCTTGACGTGAGCGACGGCGAACGCCTGGTCGCCCTGGCGGAGGACAGTCAGCTCGTTACTCAGGTCGGCTATCACTGCCGCTTTGTCGGCGCTTTCAAAGAGGCGGCACGGATCGTCTCGTCGGGCGCCGTCGGGCGGGTACACCACGTGCGCGCGGAGGCATACGGGCCGGTCGTCCTCCGCGAAAAGGGAAGCACCTGGCGCGGGGTGAAGGCCGAAGGCGGTGGCGCCCTCTACGACTACGCGTGCCACGCCATCGACCTGATGAACTTCGTTGCCGGCGTGCCTCATTCGGTCGACGGAGTCGTTCGTCACGGCGTTTTCTCGCGCGACGTCGACGACGAGGTCTACTGCACGATGCGCTATGCCGACGGCGCGAGCGGCCAGTTGTGCGTGAACTGGAGCGATGAGAGCTTTCGCAAGATGTCGACAAAGGTGTCGGTGTGGGGAACGAACGGGCGCGTCACTGCCGATCGGCAGGAATGCCAGATCTATCTGCGCGAGGCGCACCCTAAGCTCCCCGATCTGCAACCGGGATGGACGATCCGGTACACGACAGATCTCACCGAGGAGGTCTGGTATTACCTTCGCGGCGAGGAGTACTCGGCACAGATCGACTATTTCGCCCAGAGCGTGATGACGAATCGCACCAATGGCGTGAACACCTTTCGCTCGGCGCTTGACGTCGACCGGGTGGTCGACATGATCACCGGCGCCGGGCTGAGCGTGCGCCCCGAGCCGCCAGCGCTGCCGGCGGCGAACGGATCTCCGCGCGGTTCACGGCGCCGCGAGCTTGTGGCTCGCATCAGGAAATTCGCAACCCCGAAGGCGTCTTGATCATGGACCGTGTGCTTTTCGGTGACAACCAATTTTTCGGTGTCAACCACATGTCCGAGGAGAAGGCGCGCGCCCAGGCGATGCGGTTCCAGCACCTCGCCCCGGTGCTGGCGACGCTCGATGACGCCTATCAGGAAGGCATCCGCACATTTGTCTGCACGACTCACGATCGCGTCGGCGAAATCTGCGATCACTTCCGGGCCAACCAGGCTCAATACCCCGATTACGTCTTCTACCCGGGCATGCCGTATGCGCACAAGTACGCGAACGCCGTCACCGAGTTCGGGATGGTCGAGGCGCTGCGGAAGTTTCTGCCGGACACCGGGGCCGTCAGGTCGATGTTCAAAGGTGGAGTCGCGCTGGCAAGCAAGGACATCGAGCCGATAATGCAGCTTCTGGTCGATGCCGAGATGAAGATGTTCGCCGGACTGTCGACGCCGATCATCTTTGTCCAGAACGTCGTTACCGACTTGCTCCTCGGACTGGGAATGGATGAGGCCTTCCGGTTTTTTGCCGATCACGTGAGGACCAAGTACGGCGCCGAACCGGGCTTCATCACGATGAATCTTCCGCGCCTCCTCGACGCGCTGGACCGGCAAGGGATCGAGAACCCGGTCGTATGCGCCAATTTCAACAAGATCGGCTTCCGGATGTGTGGGGGCATCGAGCTTTACGAGAAGACGATCCGCGAACGCCAATGCCGGCTGATCGCGATGTCGGTCTTCGCCTCGGGTGCGATCCCGCCACGTGAGGCGATCGAGTACATCTGCGGGCAACCACAAATCCAGTCCATTGTCTTCGGCGCTTCCAGCCGTGCGAACATCCGGCAGACCAAATCGCTCATCGACGAACTCTGGCAGGTATCAGCGTGATTCCGGTGGACGGCAAGCCATTCGGGCTTTCGTGAGGTGCTCTGCGAGCCGGACGCCCAGCGCGATCCCGAGCAGCGTCGGATTGGCCTGGCTCGATGTCGGAAGAACTGACGTGCTCGCCACATATAACCCACGCACCCCGTGGACTGCGAGGTTGGGATCCACGACGCCGCCGGCCTCGGTTTCGGACATCCGGGTGGTCCCGGCCTGGTGGAACCCGGCCCGGCCCGCCAGAAAGGCACGCACCGTGCCCCCGATGTCGTCGGTCAGCCATTCCACCCACCCGACGCCGTGACGGCGAAGGTGCTCATCGATGAGAGCGATGGCCTTGCGTACGCTTTCGCAATCGTCGTCGGAGAAGTGCATATGCGTGCGAATCTTGGGCATGCCGAGAGCGTCCCGCTCATCTGACAGCTCCACCCGGCTTTCCCAGTGCGGAACGTGCTCACCGTGGTAGTGGAGTAGGTATCGGTTGTCGGCGCTCTTCACGAAAAAGCCCGGCGCCTTGCGGCCCTTGCGGAAGAACCGGGCATAGGAGAACGTGACCATGAATCGGATCGAGCCGAAGAGGTCTCGCGCGATGTTGCGCACATGCGCGAGGATCCGCGGCGACCCGTCCGTCTTCGTGTGCGCCTCACGAATCGCCTCCGCAAGCAGGAATCGGCCGAGCGGAGAGATCAGCGTCAAGTAGACCCCCGACAAGATCCCACTTCCGTGACCGGGATCGCTGATCGGCGGATTCACCAACCATACTGCGGCGTTCGGCATCTCGGATTCGGCCAGCAGCCGCGGGTCGAAGGTGAAGCGCCGGCGAACGTACACCCCGTCGTTGTCCCGCTCGTATGCGTGGATGACCCGGTCCGTCGTGAAATGCACTCGCGCGACCCGGGCTTCGACGTGGGACATGTACCAGCGCCCCAGGTGGCCGCCCGCGTTCCCCAGCCCGGCCGGATGGTGGCGGTTCGACGCGAGCAGCAGCCGGGTGGCCTCCAAACCGCCGGTCGCGATGATGTAGTCCACCGCGACCACCCGGCCCTGTCGGCCGTCAAGCGTTTTGACCACCAGGTGGTCGACGGAGTCGCCGGCCGGGGTCGTCACGATTTCGGTGCAGGTCAGGCCGGTCCACAGGGTGAGAGAGGAGGTGTCGCGCAGCATGGTCGCGTACTCGCGCCCGAAACGCGTTGGCAGGGACCAGCGTTCGAGATCGGTCGTGCGTACCGCGGCGTCGGGAAGCCCGGCGACCATGTCCTGCTGCGCGATCTCCGGGATGTCGCGCGCATTGAACACCGCCCTACCGCACACCGCCCAGTCGCAGGCCCTTTGCAGGTACGGCTCAACATCCTGGTACCGGATGGGCCACGGCGCGTCGGCGGTGATCGACCGGTCCTCGAAATCGATGGGGTCGAAGCTGACACATCGCCCACCCCATAGCGCCGTCGTGCCGCCCACCTGCCGGCGGACCGTCAGGTCACTGCGCGAGTGGAAGTAGTCGTTTTGTCGGGAATCGAACGACGCCAGCTGCTGCGCTGTGCGGTCCGCCCCCTCGAGACCACTTTCGATCAGCGCCACGCGGATGCCGGAGCCCGCGAGTTCCAGCGCCGTCGCGATGCCGATCGGGCCGGCCCCGACCACCGCCACATCGGTCTCGACCGTCATGTTGGGCACGAAGTCCGCCGGGCCGCCGATCATGCGGCAGCGCCGTTTCGGAACTCTTCGACCAGAGCGAGGAACCGCGCGACGGTCTCAGAGTCCGGCGGCGCCGAAACCGCGGCCGCCGCCTCGGCGACCCGTTGTGGCTTGGTGGTGCTGTAAAGCATTGCGCGGCAACTCATTGCGATGGCAGACGAACCGAGGATCAGCCTGGGTAGCGCACCGGAAGCGAGCGGATCGAGCTGCAGGGCCTCGCGCCAGCGCCCCGCCAAGGCGGGGTCGGCCCGTAACGCCGCCGAAAGGGTCGCATAGGGCCTGTTGAGTATGCCGAACGCGAGGTCGGCAGACCGCGGTGAAGGAGCCAGCAGGTCGCTGCGCAGTTGACTCACCGAATCCGGTCCGATCGCGCGAGCGAAATCCACGTCGAGTTCCTCGTCTTGTGAGACGCCCCAGGCACGAATCTTGCCCTGCTGGCGGGCGTCTTCGAAGAATCCGCGGAGTTCATCGTGGACCACCGTGTCCTGAGACCTCGGGGCGTGAAGGAACAGGATGTCCACGTAGTCGACCCGGAGTGCGGTGAGACTTTCCTCGAGGCTGCGCGCCGCGGCGGCCTTGTCATACCGCCGGGCGCTCGCCGACGGCGCCTGCCGGCGCTTGATCGTGCGGCGCAGCGCGGGCGCCCTCGTCAGCAACGCTCGTGCCGGTGCTTGAAACCGGCCGAGGTGCCGCGCCGCGCCGCCCACGTCGATGCCGAACTTGGTCGCGATAGTCACGGCGTCGCGCTGCACGGTGCGCAAGAACGCCCCCAGCTCGGTCTCGGCCCTGCCCAGCCCGTACATCCGGGCGGTGTCGAAGTGGGTGACGCCGCTGTCCACGGCGCTACCCAGCACGGCCATCCGTTCCCGCCGAGACGGCGACCGCATCAGGCCCGCGCATCCAAAACCGATGGCGCTGACGGCCATTCGGGATCGTGTAAGTTCAACGCGCTGCAATGCCGCAGCCCTCGTAGATCCGGCGAAGTTCGGCGTCGATCACGTGCGGACTGCGGGTCGCCGCGACGTGCCGCTGACCGCGCCACCCGTCACGTTCGGCCAGGCCGGGATCGCGCAGGTAGCGGCCGATCGCCGCCGCCAGTGCCGGCACGTCATCAACGGGAACAAGCATGCTCGGGTCCGGTGCGATCTGGGCCGTGCCCCCGACGGGGGTCGCCACGAACGGGCGCGCGCCGGCAAGCGCCTCGGTCAGGATCATCGGCATGCCCTCGGAGAAGGACGGCAGGGTGATCACGCGCACCGACCGGATCAGCTCACGGACCGCGTCGGGGTGTATCGGATCTTCGACGATCAGCCGCTCGGTCGGCGGTGGGGTGTAGTCGTCGATGGGACCGACTATGCGACAACACCCTTCGATACCCTCGGCGAGGAGTAGCCGCCACGCCGCGACCAGCTTGTCGACACCTTTCCGGAGGCCGACGGTGCCGGCGAAAAGCACCACCGGTGGCGTCGATCCGGCCCCGGGCGTACCGCGATCGATCACGATCGGGTTCGCCACAACAGATGTTCGCACCGCGGGCGCCACGTCGGTGACGGCGGCGCGCGCTTCTTCCGACAGCAGGATCACATGGTCGGCATGCTTCAACGTGGCAGCCACGAAGCGGGGGTGTGCCCTGGCGAAGTAGGGGAAGTCCGAGCCGTGCAGGGTGACGATCACCCGTGAGCCCCGGGCCCTGGCCAGTCGAAGCAATGGTCCTTCGCGCAGCCACGCTCCGCCATTTGTCATATGGAAGTGCACGATGCTCGGCCGAGCGGCCCGGGTCAGCGCGAGCGCGACGCGCGCGGTGAGGAACAGGTTCTTCACGTGGTTGTTCCCGTTCCAGGTGGACAGGACTCGGATGTCGTCGGCGCCAATCTTGTTGTCGCGCAAGGTCCGGATCACGGATTGCGTCCCGCCGATGGTGTACATGTCGGGCCCTACGTGGGTCACCGCGATCATTGCGACATCACCAGTGCGGCGGGCGTCTGCGCGCGGTTGCGGTCCACGCCGAAGCGCAGAGGGCGGATCACGCCGCCCCGCTGGCCTTTGACCGGTAGGCGCGGTCCGCGGCCCTGATGTGCAGCGACTGGCGGGCGTCGGTCAGCACGGTGCCGACGATTTCCGCGCCGGTCGCGCGCAGCGCGGCTATCGCGTCCTTGAGTTCGTCTGCGGTGGTGCGTCTCGCGCGAACCACCACCACCGTGGCATGCACGGCGCCGGCCAGCAGTCCGGCATCGGCCGTCGCGAGGACCGGCGGGCCGTCGACCACGATTCGATCGAAGCGCGACGACAATTCCCGCAGGACCCGGTCCAGCACTTCTGGCAAATAGGCGCTGGCAGGCAAACTCTCGCGGCGCGCGGAGCGGGACGCCAGGGTGAACAGCTTCGAAATCGGCGTTGGCTTCACGGCTTCCGCGGCGAGGTCGGGGTTGGCCAGAGCATTGCCCAATCCCTCGCCCGATTCGACCCGCAGTAAGCCGGCGACCACATGCCGACGGCTATCGCCCTCGACAAGCAGTGTGTCCTCGCCCATTTCGGCGAGGGCGAGCGCAAGGTTCATCGCGGTCGTCGTCGTGCCTTCGCCGCCGAACGGCCCGGTCACCAACACCCGGCGGGCGTCCGGTCCTATCGTCCTGAGCAGGCGGGTGCGCATGCCCCGGATGGCGTCGTCGGATGCGGCGTCGGTGCCGAAGCGCGGAACCTTTCCGCGCTTTCCGGGCAGCTCCGCCAAAATCGGCAGTCCCGAAACGGCTTCTAGCTTCTCGCGGGTACGAATGGTGCGGTCGCTGGCCTCGCGGGTCAGCGCCACCGCGATGGCAAGCAGCACCCCGGCGATGAAACCGATCAGCATGTTGCGCATGGGCACCGGCGAAACCGGAATCTTGGATGCCCGAGGCGCTTCGACGACCGTCGCCCGCGCTTTCGGCCACGGTTTCCCCGTCGGCCCCAGCACTCCTGCCGGTACCTGCAGCCCCGGCGGTCCCGGAGCCCCTGGCGGCCCGGGCGGTCCTGCCGGCCCCGGCGGGCCGGGGATGTCCTGCGGTTGGCCCGCCGGCAGGGTCGGCTCATCCGCCTCGGGCCGCGCGCCCGGCGTTGCCGGCACGACCGCACCGTCCGAGGCCGGATTCGCGCCGAGGGTCGGCACGATCACGCCGAATTGATTCGCCATTGCGCCCGCCAGCGCGGCAGCACGCGCCGGATCGGTGTCTTTGACGCTGATCGTGAAGAGCACCGATTTCGCGGTGTATTTCACCTGGGTCTGGCTCAACAGGTCATCGACGCTGATCGGAAGCTGGAGTTGGCGGATAGCACGCTCCGCCACGATGCGCCCTCCGGCGATCTGGGCATACGACGACAGCCGTTCTTGGGCGGCCTCCGTGCCGCTGTACAACTCGTTCAAGTCGGTGGCACCGGAAAACGAGACGAGGACCGTAGCCGACGACTGATAATGCTTCGTCTGCAACGCCGTAACGAACGCGGCGCCGATCGTACAGACCAGCAGCCCGGTCAGGGCGAGTTTCCAGTGCGTGCCGAGAATCCGGACGAAGGTACGGAAATCCATCGGCTAAGAACCTTTCCCGAGTTGCTGGCGCGAATAGCGCCATTGAAGATTTCCTAGCGCCGGCCGCGCGTACCCACAGCAGATTATGCAGCATCATCACGCGCGCTTTGTCGAAATCGACAGGGTGCCTTGATCCCGAGCTGCCGCGCCCGTCGCACAGGTCGCATGGGCGTAGGGTTTCGCCACTCGCGACGCGCCGGTCAGGGCGCCTCGACCCTCCGCACTTCAGCGCTACAGCGAACCCAGTGACGATGACTCGCGATCGGCCAGAAACGGCATCGGCATCCAGCGCGCGGACAGCAAGGCCGCCATCGCATCACCGGGGAGCGGGCGCGACAACAGGAAGCCCTGCGCGCGGTGGCAGCCGTGTTGCATCAGAGTCAGTGCGGCAGCGGGGGTCTCGACGCCTTCGGCGACCACTTCCAGGTCGAACGCCTCGGCCAGCCCGATGATCGCGCGGACGATGGCCAGGTCACCAGCGCTGGTGCCCACGTCACGCACGAACCCGGCATCGATCTTGAGCATGTCCACCGGAAGGGACTTCAGGTGGGACAGAACGGCATAACCGGTGCCGAAGTCGTCGATGGCGATCTGCACGCCCACCTCCTTGAGCTCTGCCAAGGTCTTTCGCGTGGTGTCGATGTCGTGCACCACCGCGCGCTCGGTGATCTCCAGGCACACCGACTCGGCCTCGATGCCGAACTCGCCGATGGTGTCGGCGACACCTTCCACGAAACCGCGGCTGATCAGCTGGATCGGCGACACGTTGATGCGCAGCATGGCGCCCTGCCCGACACCGTTGGCCCGCCACCCGCTGAATTCGGCGCAGGCGCTGCGCATCACCCACCGGCCCAATTCCGCGGCCAGGTTGGTCGATTCGGCGACACCGATGAACGCGTCGGGCAGCAGCAGGCCCCACACCGGATGACGCCACCGCACCAGCGCCTCGGCGCCGACGATGGCGCCGGTCCACAGGTCGACCTCGGGCAGGTAGTGCAGGATCAGGCCTTCGCTTTCGATGTCGCCCTGCAGGTGCAGCTCGATGTCGTTGCGGAAGGCCCGTTTCAGCGACATGTCGTCCGTGGACACCGCGGTCTGGTTGCCGCCGGCGCGCTTGGCCGTCAGCACGGCCTCGTCGGCTCGCCGGAGCAGGTCGGCGCAGTTGTCGGTCCCGGGCGTGCCCACCGCCAGCCCGATGCTGACGGTGCGGCTGATCACATGGCCGCCGATGGTGAGGCGATCGCACAACATCGCCGACAGGCGACGCGCGAACGCCTCGGCATCCTCCGAGGGCATCGGCTGGTGCGGGATGACCACGAACTCGTCGCCGCCCAGCCGGGCGATCATGCTCTGGCTTCCCGCGCACTCCTCGAGGCGCTGCGCGAACATCGTGATGAACCAGTCGCCCGCGGAGTGGCCGAGGTAGTCGTTGATCGGCTTAAGCCGGTCGAGGTCGAGGTAGAAGACCGCGACGGGCCCGGGGCTGCCGGCCGCGAGCCGCTCGGTCAGGTGCGCGACCAGCGCGCGACGGTTGTAGACGCCGGTCAGGTCGTCGTGTTCGGCCAGATAGCGGAGCCGTTCCTCGGCGGCGATGCGGGCCTGCAGCTGAGCGAACAGCGCGGCGACCGCCTCGAGCGTGTTGATCTCCGCTTGTTTCCACTTGCGGGCGCCGAACTTGACGAAGCCGAGCACGCCGGTGGTCGCATCGCCGGACACCAGCGGCGCGACGGCGAGCGACGGCGACACCGGTGACTTGCCCTGGTTCAGCGAGCGGCGAATCCAGCCGCTGGGCCGATCCGGCCGGGTCACCACCGGCTTGCGGTCGCGCTCGCACTGGGCGAGCACCGATTCGGCGCCGTCCAGCTCGAGATCGGCCACCGGATCCGGATCGGTGGCGTCGGTGCGCCTTGGCCACTCGGCCACCGGCACCGAGGCCGGGGCGTCCGGGGCGTGGTGGCGCAGGAAGCTGGCGTCCACGTCGAACTGCGCGACGAGCTGCGCGAGAACCTTTTCGCTGACCTGGGTCGCGGTGGACGCCGTGGCCTCCATCAACTGGGTGGCGACGGAGGTGACCACCAGGTCCAGACTGCGTGGCACGGGTCCTCCGATACGGGCACACTCGGCGACCCGTCCGAATACCCATCGAAGGGGTCCGATAGTTCGCTCGGTTGTTTGCTGGCCGAACGTCGAACCACGCGGCGGCGCGGCCGAAATCCGTTTGGAAACGGTATCACGCACGGCCCGGCCGATCAGGACTTACGGCAAGGTGCCGACGGGCGCCGCGAGGCGACGGATCACTGACCGTTTGCTGAGGCCGCGTCGCTCGGAATGTCAAGTGTGGCAATCGGGTACAGTCCGGAGCCGTCGCGGCCGTCCCGCGCCAGGGCCATCGGGGCGTAGTTCACCACGTGCGAGGCGCCCGGAATGTGCTGTTGCCATTCGACCGAGGCGCGCAGCGTGTAGTGACCCGGCGCCAGGCCGGCGACGTCCACATGCACCGACTCGCTGGCCGACTCCGCGACAGGCTCCTCACGCGACTGGCTGGATTCGTCGTGGACCAACGTCTTGAGGTTGACGTTCGCCGGCAGGCTGCGAACCACCGCGCCCGAGAAGTCCACCAGCTTGTAGCCGGGCACCCAGCGCTCGGTGGCCGCCGCCGAGCCGTAGTTGGTCCAGTCGACCGAGATCGTCGCCACCTTGCCCTGGATCGATTGCGATCCCGGCTTCGCCTCGACCGAATACCGGTAGCCGGCGGACGTATTGGCCTGGCTCCACAGCTGAAACAGCTTGGGATCCATCGCCGACGTCGCATCGCGGTCCGGGAAATCGGCGCTCGACGTCATCGACACGTGATAGCGGATGACGTCGTGCAGGCCCTTCTCGTAATACGACCGGGCGTCGGCACCGCTGGGCAAGCGGCACCACTGGCTGATCACCAGCGCGGTCATCAGCCGCTGCTTGATCGCGTTGACCACCGCGTCGTTGGACCGCACGTAGTGCGAGTCGGTGGCCTCGGCCCATTCCGGCAGGGGCGCCCGCACCCCGAGGCAGTCGGCGCGGATGCCGACCGGTGCGGCCAACTTCTTGGTGATGTCGTCGGCGAACAGTTGGCGGACGATCTCCGGATTCTGCGGGGCCACCACCAGCTGGGTGTGCGGGAAGGCGTTGGTGTTGGCCGCGACCAGCTGCGCGATGGAGGCCTTGGTGATGCTCTGGTCTCGGAACTGGCTGTAATAACCCAGCTTCACCGCGCTGTCGTCGGGGGTGGGACCCGGCGCGCTCAGCGAATCACGCAGGTATGCGAGCTGGTTCTGGCCGAAGTCCCCGTACCCGGAGAACTCGAACACGGACAGGCGCTCGTCGCCGTCGTAGCGGCGGCCGAGCGCGGCCAGCAACTGGCTGACGCCGTTGAGGTAGTCGGGGTCGTTGAAGTTCGGCACCACCTGGGTCACGCCCGGGGCGGAAGCGTTCGGCGGCGCGGGGTAGCTGGCGGCCGACGGGCGCAGCCAGTCCGGAATCGCGATGTTGGTGTTGTCGGCGTAGGCGTCGTTGCAGCAGGACTTGTAGACGTACACGCCCAGGGTCAGGCGCATGTTGCGGCTGCCGAGCTTGGCCAGCGCGTCGTCGATGGCGCTGAAATCGAACTTGCGGTCATCCGGTGCGTCCGGGGGCAGCGTGCGCGGGTCGACGGGCTGCAACTGCCGCCACGAGACGCGCAGGCTGGCGTCGTAGGACGCCGGCCAGGCGGAGTATCGCTGCTGCGCCGAATTGCCTTGCGGGAAAAGCGGATTCAGCATCTCCTCGTACTGGCCGCGCAGCGGGTTCGGGATCTCCTGCGCGGTGCCTGGGATGGCCGGGCTGACCATCGCCGACAGCGGCCCGGGGTCGCTCTTACCGCCGCAACCGGTGAGCACCACAGCCGCGCACACGACAGCGGCCAACGCACGTTTCCTCAATGAGCACACCATGTGACGTCAGATCGCGCCCGACGACAACCGCCCGCGCGGGCTGCACGACCGCGCCGGCGCGGCGCCTCGCCCGGTCAGAGCTGTCATCGTCGTCAAGGTTGCTTCTCCCGATACACACCGATGCGCGGGTAAGTGGCCCCGTATTTCGCGCGTTCTAGTGGTGCGTGCAGGCGGCCCGGGGCAGGCCACGAATTGGCGTAGCGCAGCGTATCATGCGCGTTTCGGCATGGCTTCGCCGCAGCTCAGCGGGGTGCAGGCGGTCATCGGCCCGCAGCGCCGCGTACCGGGAAGTGAGACGGGTCACACTTGCGGGCGACCCTGTCACGCTCGGCGGGTCTGCGGTGTCTCAAGGGCACAGGTCCTCACGAAAAGGAGACAGCCATGACCGAGGTGGCCTCACAAAGAACCCATGTTGTCGTTGTCGGCGCCGGATACGCCGGAACGCTGGCGGCCAACCGGCTGCGCCAGCGCCCGGACATCGAGATCACCGTGGTGAACCCGCGACCGGTCTTCGTCGAGCGAATCCGCTTGCACCAGTTGGTTGCCGACACCGGCACGGCGACCGCCGACTACGCGACGCTGCTCGGCGAGGGGATCCAGCTGATCGTCGACTCGGTTGATCACATCGACACCACCGGCCGCCGGGTGGGGCTGGCCTCCGGCGCCGAACTGGCCTACGACTACCTGATCTACGCCGTGGGAAGCACCGGCGCCACCGCGTCGACGGTGCCCGGCTACGCCGAGTTCGCGCATTCGGTCGCCGACCTGGAAAGCGCGCAGCGGCTGCACTACGCGCTCACCGATCTGCCGCTGCCCGCACCCGTCACCGTGGTCGGCGGTGGGCTGACCGGCATCGAGACGGCCTCCGAGCTCGCCGCGGCCGGACGCCCGGTGACCCTGGTCTGCGGCCCGGTGCTCGGTCCGTCGCTGAGCAAGCGGGGCCGGCGCTCGGTGGCCAAGCGGCTGCGGCGCCTGGGTGTCAACGTGCTGGAGTCCGTGGCGGTGGCCGAGGTGCGCTGGGATGAGGTGGTGCTGAGCGACGGCGTGGTGCTGCCCAGCGGGGCGACCATCTGGACGGCCGGATTCGCCGTGCCGGACCTGGCCGTACGCAGCGGGCTGCACACCGACCCGACCGGCCGGCTGCTCACCGACGAGACGCTCACCAGCATCGACGACGAGCGCGTCGTCGCCGCGGGCGACGCCGCCGCGCCGTCCGGCCAGCCGTTGCGGATGAGCTGCCAGGCCGCAGGCCCGATGGGCGCCCAAGCCGCCGACACCGTGCTCGCCCGTATCGCCGGCGACACCCCCGCGGCGCTGAACCAGGCCTTCGTCGGGCAGTGCATCAGCCTGGGCCGCACGCACGCCACCTTCCAGATGGCGCGCACCGACGACACCCCGGTGAACATGTACCTCGGTGGCCGGGCGGCGGCGTCGCTCAAGGAAGCGATCTGCAAGGGCACGGTGTGGTCGATCCGGCGGGAGGCGGCCAAGCCCGGTTCGTATCGCTGGATCAAGGGCGGCAAGCGGCCCGCGCAGTCCCCGGCCGACCCGGAGGCCGTCGCGCCATGACGCAAGCACCGGCCGGCAGCGAGCACGCCGAACGGTTCACCCTGCTGCGACCACTGCTGTTCACCATCGCCTACGAGATGCTGGGCTCGGCGACCGAGGCCGACGACGTCTTGCAGGAGAGCTATCTGCGGTGGGCGGCGGTCGACCTGGCGACGGTGCGCGACACCAAGTCGTATCTGGCCCAGCTGGTCACCCGCCAGGCGCTGAACTCGCTGCGGGCCGGTGCTCGCCGGCGCGAGGACTACGTGGGGCCGTGGCTGCCCGAGCCGCTGCTGCTCGACGAGCAGGATCCCGCGGCCGACGTCGTTCTGGCGGAGTCGATTTCGATGGCGATGCTGGTGTTGCTGGAGACGTTGAGTCCCGACGAGCGGGCGGTGTTCGTGCTGCGCGAGGTGTTCGGGTTCGACTACGGCGAGATCGCCGAGGCGGTGGGCAGGCCGACGCCCACCGTCCGGCAGGTGGCGCACCGCGCCCGCGAACACGTGCGGGCCCGGCGCAAGCGCTTCGACTCGGTGGACCCGGAACGCAACGCCGAGATCACCGCGCAGTTTCTGGCCACTGCGGCCGGCGGCGACGTGGAAGCGCTGATGACGATGCTCGCCCCGGACGCCACCTGGACGGCCGACAGCGGCGGCGTGGTGAGCGCCGCCCGGCGGCCGGTGGTCGGCGCCGAGAAGGTCGCCCGCGCGGTCGCCGGCCTGATGCGCCGGGCCGCGGCCCTCGGCACGATGCGGGTGGACATGGTGACCTGCAACAGCGCCCCGGCGGTGTTGCTATACCTCGACGAACGGCTCGAGGGTGTGATCACGCTGGAGATCGTCGGCAACAAGATCACCAATTTCTACGTGATGCGCAACCCGCAGAAACTGGCCGCACTGGCCACCGCGCGCGACATCAGCCGCGGCTGAGCGTGGCGATCGCAAAGGGCGCGTAGCCCGGGGACGGGTCGCCGCCATCCGACCAGCGGCGGGCGCCGCGGGTGCGACACGCCGCCGCTCTGTCAAGCTAGGGCTGTGCGAATCGACCGGCTCGGCGACCTTGGCGCCGCACCCCAGGTGCTGCGCGCCGTGGGCGACGCCACCCGCCGGTTCGGTCTGCCCCCGCCGGCCGCGCTGACCGGCGAGTGGTTCGGCGCCCTCGCGGTGATCGCGCCGAGCCTGTCGGTGCGCCCGGTGCACGCCGACGACGTGTTCGCGGTCGAGGCGTCGCGGACGCCGGAGCCGCACGCGGTGGGCGGCGGCTGGATCGGTTACCTGTCCTACCCCGACGCCGGCGCCGGCGCCGAGCCCAGCCGCATCCCCGAGGCCGCCGGCGGGTGGACCGACTGCGTGCTGCGCCGCGACCGCGAGGGGCACTGGTGGTACGAGAGCCTCTCCGGCGCGCCGATGCCGGGGTGGCTCGCCACCGCGCTGGCCGCACCGGATGTCGCGCCGCGCGAGTGCGACATCGATTGGGGCATCGCCGACCGGGCCGCGCATCGCGGCGGGGTGCTGGCCTGCCTGGAGGCCATCCGCGCCGGGGAGGTTTACCAGGCCTGCGTGTGCACGCAGTTCACCGGGACGGTCACCGGCTCCCCGCTCGACTTCTTCATCGACGGCGTCGCGCGCACGTCGCCGGCCCGGGCGGCCTACGTCGCCGGCACCTGGGGCGCGGTGGCGTCGCTGTCCCCGGAGCTCTTCCTGCAACGGCGCGGCACCGTCGTCAGGTCCAGCCCGATCAAGGGCACCTTGCCGCTCGATGCCTGGCCCGCGGCGCTGCGTGCGTCGGCCAAAGAGGTCGCCGAGAACATCATGATCGTCGACCTGGTCCGCAACGACCTCGGCCGAGTCGCGGTCACCGGCACGGTGACGGTGCCCGAGCTGCTGGTGGTGCGGCGGGCCCCGGGCGTGTGGCACCTGGTGTCGACGGTGTCCGCGCAGGTCCCCACCGACTTGCCGACGTCGGCGCTGCTGGATGCCACCTTCCCGCCGGCCTCGGTCACCGGGACGCCCAAACACCGTGCCCGGCAACTGCTCTCGCAATGGGAGCCGAATCGGCGTGGAATATATTGCGGCACAATAGGATTGGCCTCACCCGTGGCCGGCTGCGAGCTGAACGTCGCGATCCGCACGGTCGAATTCGATGCCGTGGGCGCCGCCGTGCTGGGCGTCGGCGGCGGGATCACCGCCGACTCCCAGCCCGACGCCGAGTGGGCCGAATGCCTGCACAAGGCCTCTCCGATCGTCGGGCTGCCGTCCGTCGCCGCCGCGAGCCCGGCCGTCTGACCGCGCGGCCTCAGCCGCGCCGGGACTGCAACACCGCGTCGTAGAGCTGACGCGAACGCACCCCCGGGTGGGCGGCGGCCACCTCGCCGCAGGCGTCCTTGATGCGGGTGCCCCCCGCGACCAGCTCCTCGACCTCGGCGACCAGCGACGGCAGGTCGGCGCTCGGGGTGGCGCCCGCCAGCACCACGGTGATCTCCCCGAGCACACCGTCGGCCGCCCACACCGCCAGCTCGTCGAGCGACCCACGCACCACTTCCTCGTGCACCTTGGTCAGCTCCCGGCAGACCGCCGCCCGGCGTGTGCCGCCGAGCCGCTCGACCGCGTCCTGCAGGCAGGCGTGCAACCGGCGCGGCGATTCGAAGAACACGCACGTGCGTCGCTCGTCGGCCAAGGAGTCCAGCCAGGTCCGCCGCGCCCCCTTCTTGCGCGGCGCGAATCCCTCGAAGCAGAACTTCTCGGCAGGCAGGCCGGACAGCGCCAACGCGGTCGTCACCGCCGACGGCCCCGGCAGGCATCCCACCGGCAGTCCGGCCTCCACGCAGGCCGTCACCAGCCGGTAGCCGGGGTCGCTGATCAGCGGCATCCCGGCGTCGCTGACCACCAGCACCGTCGCGCCCGCGCGGATCGCCTCGATCACCGACTCCACCCGGGCGTTCTCGACCTGGTCGAACATGCTGATCACCCGACCACTGATCCGCACGTCGAGGGCCTTGGCCAGGGTGCGCACCCGACGGGTGTCCTCGGCGGCCACCACGTCGGCCCGGGCCAGGGCGTCCAGCAGGCGGGGGGAGGCGTCCGACGGCTGGCCCAGCGGGGTCGCGCCCAGCAACAGGCGGCCGGTGGTCATGACCGACAGCCTACGATCGACGTGATGACCGCCCCGCCCCGCGAATCCCCCTTGACGATGGAGGGTGCCGACCAGGAGCGCGTGGTGCCCGTCGTCAGCCCCGGGCCGCTGGTGCCGGTGGCCGATTTCGGCCCGACCGATCATGTCCGCGGCTGGGTCGTGACCGGGGTGATCACGCTGGTGGCCGCGGTGACCCGGTTCCTCAATCTTGGCTCACCCACCGACGGCGGCACGCCCGTCTTCGACGAGAAGCATTACGCGCCGCAGGCCTGGCAGGTGCTGCACAATCACGGCGTCGAAGACAACCCCGGGTTCGGCCTGGTCGTCCACCCCCCGGTTGGCAAGCAGCTGATCGCCCTGGGCGAGGCGATCTTCGGCTACAGCGGCATCGGCTGGCGGTTCACCGGCGCGCTGCTCGGCGTGGTGATGGTGGCACTGGTGATGCGGATCGTCCGGCGGATCAGCCGCTCGACGCTGGTCGGCGCCATCGCCGGGGTTTTGGTGATCTGCGACGGCGTCAGCTTCGTCGCCTCGCGGACCGCCCTGCTCGACGGCATCCTCACGTTCTTCGTGGTCGCGGCGTTCGGCGCGCTGATCGTCGACCGCGACCAGGTTCGGCAACGGATGCACATCGCGCTGCTGGAGGGCCGCAACGCCGACACGGTGTGGGGGCCGCGGCTGGGTGTGCGGTGGTGGCGTTTCGGCGCCGGGATCCTGCTCGGATTGGCTTGCGGCACAAAGTGGTCGGGCCTGTACTTCGTGCTGTTCTTCGGGGCCATGTCGCTGGCGTTCGACGTGGCCGCGCGGCGCCAGTACCAGGTCACCCGGCCGTGGCTGGGGACACTGCGGCGCGACCTCGTCCCGACCGCGTACGCGCTGGCCGTCATGCCGGTGCTGGTGTACCTGGCCAGCTACGCACCGTGGTTCGCCTCCGAGACCGCCATCGACCGGCACGAGGTGGGCCAGACGATCGGCGCCCATTCGATTGTTCCGATGCCCGACGCGATCCGGTCGCTGTGGCATTACACCGCGAAGGCGTTCCAATTCCACGCGGGTTTGACGAATTCCGCGGGCAATTACCACCCGTGGGAATCGAAGCCGTGGAGCTGGCCGATGTCGCTGCGGCCGGTGCTCTATGCCATCGACGAGCAGAACGTCGCCGGGTGTGGCGCCCAATCCTGCGTCAAGGCCGAGATGCTGGTGGGCACCCCGGCGATGTGGTGGCTGGCGGTGCCGGTCCTGGTTTTCGCGTTGTGGCGCATGCTGGTCCGGCGCGACTGGCGGTACGCCGCGGTGCTGGTCGGCTACTGCGCCGGCTGGCTGCCGTGGTTCGCCGACATCGATCGGCAGATGTACTTCTTCTACGCGGCGACCATGGCCCCGTTCCTGGTGATGGCGATCGCGCTGATTTGCGGCGACGTCCTCTACACCCCGGGCGCACCGCCCCGGCGGCTGCGGCTCCATGACAATTCGGAACGACGCACGCTCGGGCTGATCGCCGTGTCCTGTTATGTGGCCGCGGTGGTGACCAACTTCGCGTGGCTGTTCCCGATACTGACCGGCCTGCCGATTTCGCAGCAGACCTGGAACATGGAGATCTGGCTGCCCAGCTGGCGCTAGCTTTTGCCGCGAGATTGCCGTGAGGGCTGCGCTTCGCACCTTATCCACAGCCATGGCGGCAATGTGGACGCGGCAGCGCTGGCGGCGCTCATGATGGGCGCGTGGCGAGGGCCTTCCTCGGGACCGAGGCGATAGCGCGGGGCGCGATGACGCGTGGTCAATTGCGTTGGAACTATCGGCGAATCCACCGGAACGTCTACCTTCCGAAACACGCCCCGATGTCGCTGCGGGAGAACATCATCGGGGCCTGGCTGTGGTCTGGCCGCCGAGGCACCATCGCGGGCCGTGCCGCCGCCGCGCTCCACGGGGCCAAGTGGGTCGACGAGTTCACACCCATAGAGATCATCGGACCGTTCAACCATCCGCCGCCCGGGATCATCGTTCGCCGGGAACGAACCGGTGCCGAAGAAGTCGTTGGCCTAGGCGGAATGCTTGTCACCAGCCTGGCGCGTACCGCTTTCGATCTTGGTCGGCACCTGCCGCGGGGATTGGCCGTGACCCATCTCGACGCCTTGTCCGCAGCGACCGGCGTCACGGCCGCCGAGGTGACTACGTTGATCGCGGGCCACAAAGGAGCGAGAGGCGTGCGCCGGTGCCGGGCAGCCCTCTCGCTGATGGACGGCGGTGCGCAATCACCCAAAGAAAGCTGGCTGCGACTCGTCCTCATAGACGCGGGACTCCCCCCGCCTACCACGCAGATTCGGGTTACCGACGGACGCATCGTCGCTTTCCTGGATATGGGGTGGGAACAGCCGATGGTGGCAGTCGAATACGACGGCGAGCAACATCGCACCGACCGAAGACAGTACGTGAAAGACATCCGGCGAGCCGAGATGGTGGACCGACTCGGCTGGAACGTGATCAGGGTGATTAAGGAGGACCGACCCAACGTGATCGTTCAACGCGTGCGCGAGGCGCTGAGGCGCCGTTCGTCGCCGAGATTGCCGTGAAGGCTGTGCTTCACCTACCGACCGCGACCCTAGCGGCAATCTCGACGCTGTTACGTCAGCAGGTCGCGGGCGGCCGGGCACGACATGCACCGGGGACCGCCGCGGCCGGTGCCCAGTTCGGATCCCGCGATGGTCAGCACCTCGATGCCGGCGTCCTGCAGGCGAATGTTGGTCTGCACGTTGCGTTCGTAGGCGACGACCACGCCGGGGGCGAGCGCCAGCGTGTTGTTGCCGTCGTCCCACTGCTCGCGCTCGGCGACGACGGGATCGAGCCCCGTATCTATGACCCGAAGCTTGTCGATCTCCATCGCCTTGGCCGCGGCCTCCAGGAACGGGGCCTCGTCGCTGATCGCGACTCCGTCCGGTGTGCGCGCAATGGTGAACGCCGACAACGAGTCGACGATGTTGGCGTACATCACCACCGTGTCGGTGTCGACCATCGTGCACACCGTGTCCAGGTGCATCTGGGCGCGCCGCTGAGCGATCGGCACCGCAAGCACCGTGTTCGCCAGGTCGTCATCAAAAAGGCTGCGGGCCAACGCTTCCGCGCCGGCCGGGGTGGTCCGCTCCCCCACCCCGACGGCGACCACGCCGGGCGCCAGCAGCAGCACGTCACCGCCCTCGACGGGGGCGGTGCGCGACTCGTAGGCACGCCGCACGCCGGTGAACCGCGGGTGATGGGCGTAGATGAGATCGGTCAGCGACGCCTCGCGGATGCGGGCGCGCAATGCCAGCGTCGGGATCACCACCCGCCCGCCGATCCAGATGGACGAGTCGCGGGTGAAGACCAGGTTGGGCAGCGGGTCGATGACGAAATCGCCGCCGTGGTGCATGCGCAGCACCAGCGACACGTCGGTGCGGGTGTCGGAGGGCAATTCGTTGAACGTCATGCCGGCCATCAGCACTTGGGCCAGCCGGGCCGGCTCGAGTCCCCGCAGGTAGCCCGAAAGTTCTTGTGCCAACGGCACTCCGAGCCGTCGTGCGTCGACGGCGGCCGCCACGCCCTGCATGCGGGCGGCGCCGCTGTGCGTCAGCGCCTCGGTGAGCAGGTCCGACAGCAGCAGCACCTCGATGCCGCGGGACCGCAGCAGCGCGGAGAACTGGTCGTGTTCGTCCTGCGCGCGGGCGACCCACGGCAGGCCGTCGAACAGCAACTGGTCGACGTTGCGCGGATTGAGGCGGAGCAGCTCGGACCCGGGGCGGTGCAGGATGACCACGCGCAGCGCGCCGATCTCGGAATTGGTGCCCAGCTCAACAACACCCACAGCTCAACCGTAGCGGCGCCGGGGCGCGCGGTCCCGCCACACGCCCGCCGCGCGCCCCATGCGATCGAACGGATGTGCGATAAACTCGGCTGCGTGGAGATCGCGGTCCAAGGCTCCCTGTTCCAGCACACCGAGCGCAGGCAGCTCGGTGACGGCGCGTTCATCGAGATCCGTGCCGGCTGGCTCACCGACGCCGATGACCTGCTGGACGCCCTGCTGTCGACGGTGCCGTGGCGCGAGGAGCGCCGGCAGATGTACGACCGGGTCGTCGACGTGCCGCGGCTGGTGAGCTTTCACGACCTCACGGTCGACGAGCCGCCGCACCCGGAGCTGGCCCGGCTGCGGCGCCGGCTCAACGACATCTACGCCGGCGAACTCGGCGAGCCGTTCACCACCGTCGGGTTGTGTTGCTATCGCGACGGCTCGGACAGCGTGGCCTGGCACGGCGACACCATCGGTCGCAGCAGTTCGGAGGACACCATGGTGGCGATCGTCAGCCTGGGCGCCACCCGCGCGTTCGCGATGCGCCGCCGCGGCGGCGGCCCGTCGCTGCGGTTACCGCAGGCGCACGGCGACCTGTTGGTGATGGGCGGTTCGTGCCAGCGCACCTGGGAGCACGCGGTGCCCAAGACGACGGCGCCCGTCGGCCCCCGGGTCAGCATCCAGTTCCGGCCTCGCGGTGTGCGCTAGCGACGGTCGCAAGCGCGGCCGCGGCGATCGCAAGCGCGGCCGCGGCGATCGCAAGCGCGGCGTAGCCGGGCGCAGCGGGTCGCCGCATAGTCCAAGCCGGGCGCCGCGGGCCGCCGCCATCAAGCTAAAAGGCTCAGGTGCGCACCGCGGACACCGCTTTGACGAGCAGGTCGCGCGCCCGCTGGGTGTCGACCGGGGCGACCGGCTGATTGGGAACCACCAACGGATTGGCGATGACGATCACCTGGTAGTCGCCGAATACGGCCGAATAGTCGTACAACTCACCGGTGCGTGGACCGCCCGCTGTCAGCGCCTGCATGACGCGATGCACGCCCAGCGTGCGGGTGCTCTCGATCTGCGGCACCTCGACCACCTGGACACCGCCCCGCATCTGCGGCCCGGTGAAGGTCACTTTGGTGCAGTCCTTACCGGGATCGTTGAACGGCAACGCTTTTGACGTCTCCAGCGCGATCACGACGAACCGGTTGCCGCGGCCCTCGGCGGTGACCGCGGCCATGTTGCCCTTCAGGTCCGCCGGCATGTCCGGCCCGGCCGCCACTTTCGCGCAGTTCGCCGGGTCGAACGTCAACCCGTCGGGCAGTTTGCGGCCCGCCAGCAGCTTGGGATCGATTCCCCGTTCGCTGATGTCGCTGACCTTGAACTCGGGTCCGAAACTGGACTTCACGTCGGCGACCTTGCTGATGTCGACCTTGGTCGGGTGACTGGCCGAAGAGCAGCCGGCCAGGACACAGACGGCCGCGACCGCGAGCAACATCTTGGACATCGTGGCCAATCTACCCAAGCGGGTGCCTCAGCTGCGCAACGTGGACACCGTTTTGGCGAGCAGATCCGCGGCGAACTGCGGCGGCAGCACCGGAAGCGCCGAACCCGGATCGGTGGTCAGCGTGGTGAACGCGTAATAGTTGCCCAGGTACGCGGTGAATGTGTAGGTGCGCGAATCGATTTCGGTGCCTGATTCGACGGATGACTTCACATCTGCCACCATGCCGACGGTGTCGGCGCCGTCGACGTGCGGCGCGTCGGTGAGGTGGACATGCACCACGGTCCGCCCAGCGGACTCCGACCACTGGGAGCACGAGGCGAGCAGGTCGTCCGGAAAATCGACCGGCTCCGGCAAAGCCACCACCACCGCGTCGACGATGCCGCCGCTCCCCGATCCCGACACGCCCTGCGCCGACTGGTCGCGCCCGTTCCCGGGATCGGCCAGCGTCCCGCATGTGGCCGGCTTGGCCTGCAGGTCGTCCCCCAGGCTCCAGATCACCCTCGGTGAGGCGGTGCTGGGGATCCCGGTGGTCACCTCGTAGCCGGGCGGCAGGTCTCGAACGACCCGTTTGATGTTGGCGGGGTTGACGGTAACGGCGCTGGGCGGAACGGGTTTCGTGGATTTGGCCGAGGGTGCGCGCGCGGGTGAGTGACCGCACGCGGCGATGACCACCGCGAGCACGGCAGCCAGTGACGGGCCAATCCGGAACGGCCGCATGAGGAGTTGATAACACACGACGCGACCGCACCCGTCGTCCCACGCCAGCGCGGCCTCAGCCGACCGCCGCGATCACCTGTCGGGCCACCCGCTTGATCTGCTCGGCCTCCTCACGGCGCAGGTGGCGCGGGCGGGGCACGTCGATCACCGTGGTGATGACGCCGATGTCTTCGCGCTGCCAAACGGCGCCGTAGCGGTCCATGATCGCGCGCATCGGCCCGTTGTCGGAAAGCATTCGCGCGGAGAACCTTTCGACGCCGTCGACCTCGGCGGCGATGGACAGCGCGCTGATCAGGAAGGTGCCGATACCGCGGCCCTGATAGGCGTCGGCGACGGTGAAGGCGATCTCGGCGACCGTCGGGTCGTTCGCGTCCCGCACGAAGCGCGCGTCGGCCACCGGGTCACTGCCGTCGGTGACAACCCACACGAAGTGGTCGACGTAGTCGACCTCCGACAGGTAGTGCATCAGCGCCGGGGTGGGAAGCCGCGGGGTCATGAACCGCCGATACAAGGTATCGCTGGAGAAGTAGACGTGTCCGTGCACGGTGCGCTCGCTGTCGCCGGGCAGCACCGGGCGCAGCAACAGCAGAGTGCCGTCACGTACGCGGATCGGGATCGGCGTGATGAACGCCGCCAGACGCTGGCGCACGGTGCGCAGCAGTCGCGGCGTGATGTTGGGGATGTGCACCAGGCTGGCGAAGGCCCTGGTGTCGCCGATCCAACCGGTCAGCGGTTCGGCGGTGGTGACCGTCGCGGTCCGGGGAATGTCACGCAACAGGGCGATCTCGCCGACGATCATGCCCGGGGACGCATGCTCGACGATCACCACGCCGTCGTCGCCCAGATGGGTGATCTCGGCGGTGCCCGAGGAGATCAGCAGGAACGAGACGGCCTGCTCGCCCTGCCGCATCAGCACCTGGCCGGCCGCGGCGCGCAGTGGCTGCAGGCGGCCCGCCAGCGGGGCGAGGTCTTCGGCGGGACAGCCCTTGAAGATGTCCATCGTCGCCAGCTCGTCCAACCGGGCGCCGGTCAGTCCGGCCACCGCTAAGGACCGCCGCCCGCAGCATCGCGACAGCGCTCTGCGTGTCGCGGTGATGCCATGACCTGCCCGCCTGCTCGCCGTCGTGTACCGCGCCGGACCGAACACCCCGGACGCGGTCGGATGGTGCCAGGTTATGAGCACCGTTGCGGCCGCGGCAAGGATTCGCGGGTCGGTTTTCGATGCCGGGTCTGGTGCCCGGCCCGCGGCCGTCAGCGCGCGGTTGATCACGCGGACAGCGCGGCCACCGGGTTTTCAGGTGGTCTTTTGACTCGGCTGCAGCACGAAATCGACCACGATCGCGGCTATGTCATCGATCGCGCGGCGAGCGATGACCTCGTAACCGTGGGTGCTCAGCGTGGGCAGGCACAGCAGACCGGCGCGTGCGGTCAGCCCGTTGGCCTTGGAGTGCGAGGCGTCGGATTCGAAGGCGCCCAGCGCGGCCGGCTGCGGCGACAGCTCGCGGTCGGTGGCGAATTTCAGCAGCCGGTCGGCGACCTCTTTGTCGTAGACGCATAGTGCGTCGCTGTAGCCGATGATCGGGCCTCCGGTGACGCTGGTGTTGTATTCGTGTTCGGTGGGGCCGACTTCCAGGGCCAGGGTGAGGTCGCCGGGCAGGGTGGCGCTGGCGTAGGTGCCGCCCACCCCGCCGATCTCTTCGTTGGTGGTGAACACCAGGTACACGTCGTCGGCGGGCCGCTGTTGGCGCTCGCGCAGCAGGCGTGCGGCGTTCAGCAGGGCGGCCACCGCGGCGCGATCGTCGAGGAAATAGGCGCCGACGTACTCGCCGATCTCGACCACCGATCGCTTGCTACCGTCGACGCACACCCGGGTGCCGGCGTGCACCCCCGCGGCGGTCAGCTCATCGGTGCTGCGGCCGGTGAAGACATAGACGTGATCCCAGTCCAGCGCGCGATCGCCCTGATCGGGCTTGGTCTCCCAGATTCGCGAGCTCTCCTTGGTGGTGTGCTCGGAGCCGAGAGTCAGTACGGCGGTGAGGGTTTCGTTGTCGCCCAGCACCGCGACCGGCCCCAGTCCGAAGTTGCCCGGGTACATGGTGCCCAGCTGTGTGAGGTGCAGTGTGCCATCGGATTCCACGCGCTTGACGATCATGGACAGTTCGTCCATGTGTGCCATCACCCGGGTCGCGGTGCCGGGGATGGACTCGGTGCGGTGGCGGTGGTTGGGGGACCCGGGATCGCCGGCCGAGGGGTCGGCCGCGACGTAGCCGATCAGGTTGCCGGCGTCGTCGGTCCACATGTCGTCGACGAGGGGTTGCAGTTCGCGGGCGATGACCGCGCGTACCGCGCCCTCCTGCCCGCACGGCCCGAAGGTCAACAGAAGTTCTTGCAGCAGTTCGTCGGTGTAGTCGCGGTCGCGGTGCGCCATCGGATCCTCTCCGTCATCGGGTTCAGAGGGTCAGTACCCGCGTTGGCCTGCGGCTACCCAACGGGAAGATGTTCAGGCCAGTGCGACGCCCAGTTCTTCGGCGAACACCTTGATCATGTGCTGGACGGCGATTTCGTTGCGTCCGATGATCATGTGGTCGTGCTGGCCGTGCCGGACGCCCTCGCCGCACTGGGGCAGCATGGCGAAGTCCTCGTCGCGCACGGCGGCGTGCACCCCCTCGAAGACCGTGTCGTAGGCCGCTCTCATCGCGTCGTCGGTGGCCGGGACGCGGCCCATCCAGCTGTGCCGGACCGTGCACCGGGTCGGTTCACCGGCGGGCAGCATGTCGATGATCTCCACTCCCACCGGGCTGTTGGCCAGGATCAGGTTCGGATAGACCCAATAGATCACGCCCATGTTCGTCGAGGGGTCCAGCGACGCCGTCGGGTCGGTGTCCACGTTGGTGATCCAGGTGAACGGAAAGCCGATGCGATGATGCTTGCCGAATTCGTCGTAGACCATCGTGTTCGCCAGGGTGTTCTGACCGATGAGGCTCTCGCCGTGCACGTACGGGAAGTGATAACCCTCGGCGAACGCTTCCAGGGCGCCCTTCCAGGACACCGCGGAGGTGAATTCGCGTTGCGTGTGATAGCCGTACGACTCGTAATTCCACAGCGCCAGTTCCGTGCCGAAGTCACCGAGATGGGCGTCGAGATCGATGGTGGCGTCGGCCGTCAGCACCGCCCAGATGAACCCGTGCCGCTCGTCGGACGGCAGCTCGACCAGGCCGTAGTCCTTGGTGTCCATCGAATCGAAGCCGGCCTTGCCCGGAACGGTGAACAACTCGCCGGTGTTGCGGTAGGTCCAGGCGTGATACGGGCAGACGAACCGCGACGCGTTACCCGAACCGCAGGCCGGCATGGCGCCGCGGTGCCGGCAGTAGTTGAGCAAGACGTGGCTGGCGCCGGTGCGGTCGCGGGTGACCAGCAGCGAGTCGCCCAGCACCGAGCGCACCACGTAGTCGTTCTTGTTCGGCACCTGCGCCGACGGGACGATGGCCAGCGGCACCCGGCGCAGGATTTGCGATTCCTCGATCTCGGTGATCTTGGGGTCGCGGTAGTAGTGCAGCGGCACGCGCAATTCGCGCTCGGCCAGGTCGGTGGTCTTTTCCCGCGCGAGACGCAGGCCCCGCCGCGTCAGCGTCTCGTCGGTGCCGCTCACCGGTCTGTCGGTCGTCGTCACGCTGGTCTCCTTCGCCTCGACGCTCCGGACCATACAATCACTATTGTTTGTATTGTCAAGGCGGGCGCCCGGCGTGTGCGACGATCACGCCATGCGCCGGCACGGCTGGTCGGGTGACATCCCGGCCGACGACGATGAGGCGGTCGCACGCATCCTGGGCGCCACCCGCAGCGCCATCGACGCGCGCGGAACCGTGAGCGTCTCCGAGGTCGCGTCGACGCTCGGCGTGACGCGGCAGACGATCTACCGGTACTTCCCCACCCACGAGGCGCTGCTGGGCGCGACCGCACTGTCAGCCGTCGACGGGTTCCTGGATCGCCTTGCGGCACATCTGGGTTCGATCACCGATCCCACCGAGGCGGTGGTCGAGGGCATCGCCTACACGTACGAGCAACTCGCGCACGACAACTACCTCGGCCTGGTGTTCCAGCCCGGCAAGGCCAGCGCCTTCACCGCGGGCGTCACGTCCGACATGGCCATCTCGTTCGGCCGGTCGATCCTGCAGCGATTCGACGTCGATTGGGCCGCAGCGGGATTCGCCGAGGGCAGGCTCGACGAACTGGTCGAGATCATGCTGCGCACCCTGCAATCACTGATCGTCGACCCAGGCCGTCCGCCGCGCGCCGGACGGGAGCTGCGCAGGTTTCTGGAGGATTGGATCGCACCGTCGGTG
This sequence comes from Mycobacterium sp. MUNTM1, assembly GCF_054660795.1. Lineage (NCBI taxonomy): Bacteria > Bacillati > Actinomycetota > Actinomycetes > Mycobacteriales > Mycobacteriaceae > Mycobacterium > Mycobacterium sp. MUNTM1. The sequence goes on along the minus strand of NZ_BAAGDE010000006.1, from coordinate 45,399 downwards.
CGCGCCCACGCCGCCGTCGAGCGCTGAGCCTGACTACTTTCCGGTGAACCGCGGCTCGCGTTTGGCGGCGAAGGCGGAGCCGCCGCGGTTTCAACTCACGGCGTCCGGGTCCACCAACGAGACGAGGAGGTGCGACGGCGTCGGCCCGCCCTGATGCAGTTGGTAGTGTCCGCCGGCCAGGGCCCGGCGGGCCGGCTTGCTGGGCACCAGATGCGGAAAGTCGTAGGTGGTGATCGTCAGCCGCAGCCGGTGGCCCACCTCGATCAGCGCCGCCGTCGGGAAGATCTCGACGTCGTAGCGGGTCAGCTCCCCCGGCACGACGGGCTGCGCGGCCGATCGGGTGCTGCGGTGCTGTGGCCGCAACACGTTGCCGTCGGGCAGGTACCAGGTGCGGTCGGGGTCCAGCGTGCGGTGCGAGCCCAGCAGCGCGCCCTGGGTCAGCGGGCGGCTGGCCCCGTCGGGCGCGACGGCGTCGAGGTGGGCGACCCACACGGTCTCGGTGGTGGTGGCCGTCGCGTGGATGGTCAGGGCGATCGGCCCGGCCACCAGTTTCGCCCGCCCGAACGGCTCGGTGGTGTAGGTCAGCGCGCCACGCTGCAGGCGACGGTTGTCCTGGTCGTAGCGAATGGTGCGGCCGCGCTGGGAGAACATGAAGCTGTTCAGGCCCAGTGACCACTGCTCCAGGCTGCGGCCGGACAAGGGGCCGCGCGGCACGTAGGTGAGTGGCACCACGGTGCCGTCCGGGGAGGCGTTCAAACTCAGCCGGCCCGGGTCGGACAGATAGAAGCGGGTGGGCGTCGCCTCGGCGAGCGGATAGTTGTCGGCGCGATACCACCGCGGGCTGCCGATCGCCTGGAACGTCAATGGCTTTCCAGAGATGGCCGCGTCGGCGTCGTCTTTGAGCCAGTGGTCGAACCAGCGCAACTGCAGCGCCTGCAGGTGCAGCCCGCCGTGGTTCGACACGTGATACCACGGGCCCATCATCAACCGGATCCGATCCGACACCGGCTGGCCGGGTTCCATCGGTGCGTCGTCCGGCCGTCCGGCGGCCGCGTTCTGCAGCGCGGCGTAGTTCAGCGGCGCCCCGCGCTGGAACGCGTCGTGCCATCCGCCGACGAGGAACGTCGCGACGCCGTTGGCGGCGACCTTGGCGAGGACCAGCCCCGGGCTCATCGCGTCCCAGAAGGGGCCGTCGTAGGCGGTGTCGCCGCCGGCGACAACCTCGGCGATCAGGGGCCGGAAGTAGCGGCGCTGGTCACGTCCGCGCTGCCGCACCGCGGCGAGGCCGCCGGAGCGCGGGCGCGCGTGACCGCCGCGGGCGAGCCACTCCAGCGTCGGGTTGACCACGTTGAGCAGCGTGTAGACGGACCCGTACCCGCGGACCGCATGCAGGTGCGGCACCCCGCCCATGGTGGCGGGGGCGCGGGAGGATTAGCGCGGCGCCATCCCAGCGTAGGTAGCTTTGAGCGGGGAGCCCCGGCCGACCCCGGGCGCGGGGGAAAAAAGGGTTTTAGCCCGATATGGAAGGGCGCCCA
>NZ_BAAGDE010000006.1:0-43854 GCF_054660795.1 Mycobacterium sp. MUNTM1 | reverse complement strand
TATACCCCCGTCGCCGCGCGTGTCCCCGCCCCCTCCCCCCCGCACCCCATGCTGGGCCGCCCCCCCGCCCTTGGGGGGGGGGGCGGGGTATAAATCGCGCGCCGCCATCACCGGGAAGATCGCTTTGAGCGGCGAGCCCGGGCCGACCGCGGCCGCGGTGAAAAGCTGGTTGATCGCCAGATAGGACAGGCCCACCATGCCGACGCGACCGTTGGCGTTGGGCAGCGTGGACGCCCACTGCACCAACTCCACGCCGTCCTGCGTCTGCCGCTCGCCGCACATCTCGAACGACCCGCCCGAGGATCCGGTCCCGCGAACGTCGACCATCACCTCGATGTAGCCGCGTTTGATCAGGTAGGGAGCCGCGCCGCCGCCGATCTGCGCAGCCGGCGGGGGCGCCTTCTTGCCATACGGCGTGATCGAGAGCAGCACGGGGAACGGACCCGCGGCGGGCTGTCCGGTCTCGGGGACCGTGGGGTAGTGGATGTCGGCGCGCAGCTCCACACCGTCCGTCATCGGCACCGCGATGTTGTGACGCACGCCCACGCCATACGTGGCCGGGGGCGGCGTCCACTCCGGCGCAAACGGCGACGGACTCGTCTTGCGGATGCGGCGTGCGCCTTTGCGCCTGGATCGCAGGCTGGTCATCGATCTCACCATCGCAGCTCCCCCTGAAGCCCGCGGCGGCGTCGCCGCGAATCACTCAGAGAATCTAGAGCACTGCACTCAGTGGGCTCAGGGGTGTCGAGGGCCCCAGCCGATTTCGTCAGACCGCCTCGTCCTGGGCGTCCGCCCCGAAATGGGTAATGCTCGGACGCAGATGTCGCAGTAGCTCCTCACCGGAGAACTGCATGCGATCGGCCTCCCCCAGGAAATCAGACTGCGCGGCTGAGGATTCGTAGACCGGTCGGGTATTTCTCGGTGCCCTCGGCTCGGGCACCGCCTTGCGCTTCTTCAGACGCATCAGTTCGGGATGCATCTTCTTCCGCAGCGATGGAGGGACCAGCGCACCCCGGTTGGAGGCCCGCATACCGAGCTTGTCCGCGACCTCCGCAACCTGCCAAGTCTTCAACCGGTAGCGCAGAGCGATTTGCGAGATCGTGTACCACCCCCGTGGCATCCGCCAGACCCAGCCCGCGACGCTGATCACCGTCAACACGATCGCCAGGGTCGTTTCAGGGCGGAACAGCTTTCCGGAGAACATGATTGCCGCGATCCCGACTAGAACCGTGACGACGAGACCTGACACGAACAAAATCTGAGTCGGACTCACGCCGCCTCCTTGCGTTTCATCGCGAGTATGTCCAACGGTCTCAGAACCGGCCTGCGGTGAAACCGCGACACGCCGTAGTGTCACCGGCTCGAGACCTCCCCTGGCCCGTCCGGGATGGTCGCGGGTAACGGCGGTGACTTAAGATCGACGAAGTGACAGCCAACTGCCGGTTGTGCCGGCCTAAAGCTGAAACGGAGGGGTGAATGCCCGTCAGCATCTCCAGCCCGAGCGTGTTCGACGCGGACCTACCGACCATCGAGTACGACGTCGCCACCGCCACACCCGACCAGGTCTATCCGCAGCTGCTGGCGGCGCAGCGACAGGCACCGATCGCGCTGGGTCCCTATGGGCCCGAGGTGCTCTGCTACGAACTCGTCCGAACGATATTGCGGGACAATCGGTTCCAGATTCCACCGGGCTACATCCTCGCCGTCCAGGGCATCACGTCCGGTCCGCTCTGGGACAAAGTTGTCAACTCGTTGTTGGGCATGGAGGGCGCCAAACACCAGCGCGTCCGCAGCGTCGTGTCGAAGGCGTTCACGCCCCGTGCGGTCGAACGCCTGCACGCCACCATCACCGAGGTCATCGACGAACTGGTCGAACCGATCAGCCGCCGCGGCCACTGCGACGTCGTCACCGACATTGCGCGGCCCTACCCGGTGCCCATCATCTGCGCGCTGCTCGGCGCACCCCGCGAGGACTGGCAACGGTTTTCGCTGTGGGCCGACGACATCTTCAAGGCCTTCAACTTCACCTTCACCGCCGATGATGTGCCCGGCGTGATGCGCGCCTGGGGCGAACTCGACGACTACGTCGATGACATGATCGCCCGGCGTCGCCACACCCTGACCGACGACCTGCTCTCCGACCTCATCCGCGCCGAGCACGACGGGGACCGGCTCGACGCCGGTGAGCTGCGCATGCTCGCCGCCGCGTTGCTGCTCGCGGGCACCGACACCACACGCAATCAGGTGGCCGCGTCCATCGGGGTGCTCTGCGAGCATCCCGACCAGTGGGAGCTCTTGCGCAACGCTCCCGAGTTGGCGATGACCGCCGTCGAAGAGACCATGCGGCACTCCCCGATCGCCACCACCCTGTTGCGCGTCGCGGCCGAGGATGTCGAACTCGCCGGGGTCCACTTCCCCCAGGGAACGCCTGTGTTCGCGAATACCGCTGCGGCCAACCGTGATCCAGCGATCTACGACGATCCCAACCGGTTCGACGTCACCCGCGAGGGATTGCCGCCCGTGCTTAATTTCGGCGCGGGCGTGCACTACTGCCTCGGGGCGAACCTGGCGCGGCGCGAAATCGCCGAAGCACTGAAAACCGTCACCCGCCGACTCGCGAACCCCCGCAAGAACGGACCGTCGCCCTGGAAGCCGGTCGTCGGCCTGAGCGGGCCGGCGAGCCTGCCCATCGCGTTCGACACCTGACGGGCCGAATCATGGTGGTGCTGTTGGTGGTCCTCAAAATTGCGGTGATCGTGTTCATCGTCGGAGGCACGGTCGCCTTGATCACCCGGGGCGTCAGACGCTCGCGAGCGAATCGACGGAACCCGCAGTGGAAGGGGTATACCGGTCAACCCGGGTACGAGGCGTCCGCGCACGGCGCCATGCCCAATACACCGCTGCCCGAATGGGCCTACTGGGACGACGAGGGTGACGACGATGTCGACGATCGCGCCGCCGCGGGAGGTTGAGGCGTTTGGCGCCGCACTCATCAATCAACCAGTGAGACAAGGCGACTGGCTTCGGAAAGGGCGAGCACGCGATGACCGCGCGGATTGTGCGGAAAAACCCCTGTCAAGGAAGGTTTATCCGCCAGTACAGTCCCACAAGGAAGTCCGCGAGCTGGGTTGCGGTCATGTCAAGAAGTCCTTCAGCCCACGCAATCAACAATTCCGAAGCCGCCCCTGTTAAGGCGAAAGTTTTCGTTCGCGTCTCTAGAGGGCTGCTTTCGAAGTCACCCACATCGGTTCCCGACCACCGGAAGAAGTTCTCGGCAGCACGCACGAGGATCTCGTTGCGGCGAGAGCTAGCGCGTCCGCCCTTACCGAGCGCCTCGACAAAGATGATGCGGATCGTGCGGGGATCGCCGGCCAACACATCGACAGATGTTCGCAGTACGACAGACAGCCTCGACACGGCGTCATCAGGCGCCTCGACGACTGCGGCGTTCACGGCACTCTCAACAGTCTCCATAGTGAGCTCCAGCACCGCATCGAACAACGCGTCCAAGTCGCTGAAGCTTTCGTAGAAGTAGCGCTCCGTCAGTCCGGATTCGGCGACGACATCCTTGACCCGAGCGGAACCGGATGACGCAGAACCGAACACGTTCATGCCGGCCTCGATCAACTTCCGGCGTCGCTCAGCGATCCGCCGTTCACCCGTTATTCCGCCGTATACGCGGCCAGCCGACACGTTCGCTCCTACCGGTTAAGTTGTGCAAACCAAGCATAGTGGTGACGGTCGACGTCGCCCGACCGATGACGCTCGGTCCAGATTCCTGGAGCGGGAATTCTTGCATCGACAGCGCTCGCCACGAGAGTCGTGCGTGATGAACCACGGCGCCCGGCGGTCCGCGCCGCATGCGAATCACCCTGCCCGCCACCGGCACCCATGATAAATGCGACCCTGCCTTCAAGCTGTCCCATCATGCATAACCGCGCTCGACCAACCGATTCGCGTGAATCATGATGTCGACATCACGCGCTCTAGGAAACCAGCGCGTTGGTCGCCCCGGCCCGGTCCTCTTCAAACGCCTGGTTCATTTGATCGACATTGAAATTGACGGGTTTGTTGATGCCGGCCCGGAACTCGAAATGCCTGATCAGTTTGCGATCGACCTCTTGGCCATTGAACAGCTCGCCGGACAGCGGGCTGATCCGTTTTGCAGTCTTCTCCAGCAACGCCCGGTCCAGGCCATAGAAATTGATGGCGTTCTCGCCCAGGATGCCGCGCGCCTCGACTTCGGGGATGGATCCCAGCGTGGCACGAATCCAGTCGTGGGTGTTCGGCCATGTCCCTTCGAAGTGCGGGTAATCGCTGCCGAACATCAACTTGTCCAGGCCGACATCATGACGGGCCGCGACGTCGCCATACCGCATCAGCGACGTGCCGCAGGCGCAATGACGGTCCCAGTACTCGCTCGGCGTCATCTTCAGCGGACCCGGATTGGCCGCGTGCGCCTGGTCCAAGTACTGCAATGTCACGGGCACCCAATCGGCATGGATCTCTTGGAAGGCGACCTTGAGCTTCGGGAACCGGTCGAAAACCCCACCCCACATCAACTGCCACAATGGCCGACGCTCACCGAACGTCTCGAAGAGCTCGCTCAAGAACGAGTTCGTGCCGGCGGCTTCAGGGTCGCCATCCGGATCGAACTTGGGCAGCAGGCTCGGGTCGATTGCGGCCAGGCCTTCCTTGCTCGCGTCCGGCCCATGTGCATCGTTACGGCCGAACACATTTCGCACCATCTCGACGACGCCGCCCTGCGGGTTACCGAAACCGGCATGGATGTGCACCACCATGCCCAGGTCTTGGCACGCCGCCCACATGGGGTCCCACCACGGGTCATACATCGCGGGCAGGTCCCCCGGAGTTCCGGGCATCATCGGCGGAAAGATGGCGTGGAACCCGCTTTCGCGGGCCTGCATGATATCGGCGACCCCGCCCCGCCAGTCCGGCCACGGGTAGATCAGCGGTACGCCCAGCAAGCGTCCCGGCGCCTCCGAGCAGAAGTCTTTCAGGAACCGGTTGTGCGCCTGAGAGCCCGCGTAGCGCAACTCATGCGAACGCATCTGGTTCTGGACGTCGGCGAACGGCACGAAACCGATCGGACCGAACGGATGCAGAAATTCGGCCACGATGCCCTCGGCCTCAACGTGACGCAGGCGCCATACCGGATCGAAATAGCCGACCTCACCGGCAGCCTCGACGACGCCACGCTTGTCGTAGATCTCGAGGGCATCCGGCGGGGCGGGGTACCCGGTCAATTCGACGACCTTGTTGATGACCGACACATCATCGAGGTAACCCGCCCACGAGTCATGGTATTTCGAGTCCAAGTACTGCTTGTACATCTTCGGCGGCAAAGACACATGCGAGTCCGCCGACACAATCGTCACGGGCCTCAACTCCGGACGCGACAGCGTGTCTTCGTCGGCCCGCCGCACATCAAAACTGACTCGCATCCAGCGTCACCTCTCAACCTGTGACCCATCTGACATTTATTAATGTCAGTTAACCCTCGGCAAGAGCCACCGTCAAGTACTTCCGCTTACTCGAAAGGCCGTTCTTGCGACGTCACTACCGGGCCGAGCGAGACGATCGGAACCCCTGATAGGAACGTCTGGCGAACCGCGATAGGCGGCGAGCCATGTATCACCAACACCGATTCGAAGCCGAGGTCCTCGGCCCGTCGGGCGGCTGCCACGACATGCTGGGGCACACCGGCGGCCGGACTCATGCTGGGCAGGAAAACCCCGATGTGCGATCCAGACATGTTGTGCTCCTGGCTTTGTCGAGATCGTGAACATTGGCTCATTGCCGAACAAGCACGCCAGATCGACGGAGCTACCGTGAGGGACGCCGAGCTGGTAAATCAAGCTTATGATCGGCTTGTCAGCATCAACGGCCGTCACGGCAAGAGCCACTCGGCATTCGTTCGGAAAAACTTCGTGGTGATTTCCTCACCGAGAGGCTCGACCTTTTTGAGAACGCCATCACCGACTCCCATGCGTGAGCAGACCTCTCCGTGCCAGACCCGATGGCAGCTAATGCATTTGTAGCGATTCGTTCATCACCCCGCCTCGGGCTTCGCCTGGAAAGTCCGCTGCATGAACGCCGGGTCGATCAGCATCCCATGGACCTGCTGGTTGTGACTGTGGCACAGCTGGTGATACGCGAACGACGTTTGCATGGCATTGACTCGCCCCTGGTTGTCTTGCGCGATGTTCACCGCCTCCTTCGCCAGCTTGAGTGCGAACAGCGGCTTCTCGGCGATACGCGACGCTAATTGCAGCGTGAACGACTCCAGCTCATCGAGAGGCACAACGTGATTCACCATGCCGAGCCGATGGACCTCCTCGGCCGTGAGGAAGTCCGAGGTGAACAGCATCTCCTTCGCCTTCCGGGCGCCGACCTCAAACGGGTGGTTGAAGAACTCGGCGCCGGACACACCCATCGACACGGTGTTGTCCTGGAAGAGGGCATCTTCAGCGGCAACGATCAAATCGCACGGCCACACGAGCATGAGGCCACCGGCGATAACCTTGCCCTGCACGGCAGCGATCGTCGGTTTCGGGAGGTTGCGCCACCGCTCGCTGAGCCCGATGTACATCTCCTTCTCCATGGCCATCTGCGATTCGGCACCGGCACAACCGAATCCGCACCATGTGCCGATGCGCTGATGGTCGCTCACCACCCGCAGCGCGTCACGCTCGCGCAGGTCATGTCCGGCGGAGAAGTGTGGACCGTTTGCGCCAAGGATGATGACGCTGACCGAATCATCCTGCGCGGCAAGGTCGAACGCGTCATTGAGCTCGTACAACATGCGCATGCTCTGCGCATTTCTCGCCTCGGGCCGGTTGAGCAGAATACGAGCGACCTTCGCGGCCGGCCGCTCATAGAGCACGGTCTCGAACTCGCTCAAGTTCACACCTGCCTCTCGGCCTCAGGCAGGCGGGACCTGGTGTCGGCCAGAATGGCGGCGGCCGTGGCCACAGTGCCCTCGACGCGCTCAGGCGTCAGGGGCGGGGTGAAGGCGGCGGCAAAAGGGGTGGGCAGGTCGCTCTGTGCGACGGGACGCCGGTGGGAGAACGTGTCGAACCCGGCCTTGCCGTGATAGGCGCCCGAGCCGCTCATCCCGACGCCGCCGAACGGCACGGCGTCGTTGATGTATGCCAGTCCGAAGTCGTTGCGCGAGACCGCACCCGACGTGGTGTTCAGTAAGAACTGCTGGAAATCATCGGTGTCCGCGCCGTACCAGTAGGACGATAACGGGTGTTCGCCGGCCGCGGCATAGGCGATCGCCTCGTCGACGTCGGAATAGGTGTGCACTACCAGCACCGGACCGAAGATCTCCTCGCTGTTGATCGCGGCATCCGCCGGGGTATCGAGCAGCAGCGTCGGAGGGAATCGACGAGAGCCGGCGTCGGGCACCCGGTCCATTTCCTTCTCCGGCACGATCACGATCTCCACGGCGCCTTTGGACTTGGCATCCTCGACGAGCCCGGCGATGCGCGCGTAGTTGGCGTCGTTGACGATCGACACGACGTCGGGGTTGTCGATGAAGGTCGGAAAGTGGGTGAGCACCGCCTTCTGGTACGCCTCGACGAAGGCCTGTTTGCCCGGCTCAGGGACAAAGGCGTAGTCCGGGCACAGGCACACCTGGCCGTTGTTGACCAGCCGGGCCGCGGCGAGTCGCGTTGCGGCATCGGCGATGTCGGCATCGGGGGCGACGATCGCGGGGTTCTTGCCGCCGAGTTCGAGCGTCACAGGGACCAGGTTCTTTCCGGCGGCCGTGGCGACGAGGCGTCCGACCTTGGGTGAGCCGGTGAAGAAGATGTGATCGAGGCGTAGATCGGTGAACGCGGTGGCTGTTTGCAATCCACCGTTGACGACTGCCACCTCCTCGGGCCTCATTCTGGAGGCCACCGCGCGGGCAAACACCGCCCCGGTGCGCGGCGTCATGTCGGAGAACTTGATCATCACCCTATTGCCGGCGGCGAGGGCTTCGACGGTCGGCGTGAAGACCAGGACGACCGGAAAGTTCCACGGACCGATAATCCCGACAACGCCTTTGGGGCGATTTTGGATGAAGGTCGGAAACGCACCGCCCAGTCCGGCGGGTACTTCGGTCGGCGCCATCCACTCCTCGAGGTTCTCCCGGGCGTAGGCGATCGTCCCCATTCCGCCGAGGATGTCGAGTTCCATCGATGTGGTGGAGGGCCGGCTGCCGAAGTCGGCGTCGAGCGCGTCGGCGAGTTCCGCGCTGTGCTCCAGGACCGCCGCCACGAAGCGGTCGATGCGATCGCGCCGGGTCGCGGCATCGGGAATCGGATCGGCGGCCTGGGCGGCCCGCTGGGCATCGAGGAGGCGCCGCAGTTCCTCGGGCGAGACTTCGACGATCGATTCGGCGGTCTCAATCGGTTCGGTGGTCCTGGTCATATGCTCGGCTCCTTTTGTGCAGGCGAATACTGTGCGGCGATCTCGCTGGCCCAGCGATAGTCGGCCTTCCCCGCCGGGCCGCGCACCACTTCGTCCACGCGGACAATGGCTTTCGGCAACTTGTACCGGGCCAGGCGCTGCTCGGCGTCAACCAGGAGATCCTGGTCGGCTGGGTCGTGCCCGGAAACTAGCTGCACGACCGCGACGACCTCACTACCCCATCGCTCGCTCGGCCGTCCCACCACGACGACGTCGCGGACGGCAGGATGACCGATCAGCGCGTCCTCGACCTCCTCAGCGAAGATCTTCTCCCCGCCGGAGTTGATCGTCACCGAGTCGCGACCGAGAAGTTCCACGCGGCCGTCAGCGAGGTGCCGCGCCCGGTCGCCGGGCAACGACATGCGGTGGCCTTCGATGGTGGGGAACGTGCGCTCGGTCTTGGCGCGGTCCCCGAGGTATCCGAACGGAATCGGACCATAGCGGGCCAGCCATCCCGTCGCAGGATCCCCCGGCTCGAGGATGCGACGACGATCCTCATCCACCACGCAGGTGCCGACCGCCGGGGTGAAGACACCCGAAACCGCCGGCGCCGCAATCGTACTCACGTTCGTCAGCTGGGAACCGGTCTCCGACGATCCTGCGACGTCGGCGACGGCTGCGTGGGGCAGGAGCCGCAAGATGCGGTCTTTCACCGGCGCACTGGTGACGGCGCCGCCAACACCGATCAGCTGCAGGGAACGCCCGTGGCGGCCGCCGCGCTCGAACTCATCGCATAGCGGGGTGGCGAACGAGTTTCCGACGAGGTTCATGACCTGCACCGATTCGCGGTCGATCAACTCCCACACCGATGCCGGGTCGAAGCGATCCACGACATCGGGGAATACGACTGTGCCGCCGCCCAAAATGCCGGACATAGCGAGCCACTGAGCTGCGCCGTGCATGAGCGGCGGCAACGGCAGCACGACGCGCCGGTCGGCGGCCGCGACCAAGCCGACACCGTCGGCGAGCGACGCCGCGTCGAACATGCCGTCGGGAAGAAACCCGGCCAGGCCGCCCTCGAGGATGTCCGCCTGGGTCCACATCGTCCCCTTCGGCATCCCGGTCGTTCCGCCGGTGTAGAGCAGGTAAAGGTCGTCAGCCGCCGGAGCCACCCGAGGCGCGTCGGGGCTGGATGCCGTCAGCGCGTCCTCGTAATCGCAGGCACCGGGAAGCAATCCGTTACCGGATTCGTCGGCGACCTGGAGTAGAAGAACCGGCGACTCGTCCAGCAAGTCGAGGGCTGCGGCGAGTGTCGGCGCGAAGCGCGCGTGGTAGATGATCGCCCGAGGCGAGGCGTCATTGAGAAGGTAGCTCAGTTCGGCTTCCACATACCGATAGTTGACATTCAACGACGCCGCGCGAGCGCGCGCAGCGCCGAGCATCCCTTCCAAATACTCGTTGCCGTTGTGTAAGTACAGCGCAACATGGTCCTGGCCGGACTCCCACGGCGCCAGGTCAGCACGTTCCCGTCTGACGGTAATGCCGTGCGTCAGAAGGATATTCGCTAGGCGATTGACGCGCGCCGCAACGTCGCGGTAAGTGAGCCGCCGGTCCCGGAACACGATGCAGTCGCGCTCGGGCATGGCCGCAGCAATCCCCGCGAACAACTCGGCGTGGTTGTATCGCATCAGATCTCCATCGGGTCGAGTTGGTAAAGCCGCAGGCCCCGACGACAGGGGATCAGCCAGGGCCTGCGACTTCGCATGAGGGGCGGTTCAGCTGCAGCGGATGTCGACCAGGGCCTGGCGTCGCTCGTCGCGCACGACGCGCAGCGCCTCCTTGAGCGCGCCGACGAGCTCGCTGCGGCGATGGACAGTCGCGCCGTGCCCGCCGGACGCGATGCAGTAGGCCGCCAGGTCCGGTGACGGCGAGAGGTTGGAGAAACGGTCTTCGCCGGAGGAGACTGCGGTGCCGTCCGGATAGACGAGCTCCGTCGCCATGTCGACCGCCGTCCAGTTGCTGTTGTTGGCCACGATCGTCAGCACCGGCAGGTCGTGCTTGGCGGCCGCGTGGTGGCACGCGGCCGGATTGGCGAACATGTAGGCGCCGTCACCGAGCGTGGCGACCACCGTGCGATCGGGCGCGGCGTATTGCGCGCCCAGCGCCGCGGGTAGGCCCCAGCCCAGACCTCCCGATGCGGGCAGGAAGTAGTACGTGCCCGGCTTCGTGCGGCGCAGTAGGCAGTAGGTCGACACGTATTCGTTGAAGACGATGTCGTCCTCGTCGAGCAAGTCGCCCAGGGCGGCCGAGATGGCCACCGCGGTGATCGGTGCGTCGGCGTCGCGACTGTTCTCTTGTCGCCGTTGCTGTTCGACACTGTCGCGTCTCGCCGAGGCGACCGCACGGATTTGCTCGGCCCGGGCCTGATCGATGCCCTCAGCGCGGTCCTCGAGGGCCTCGAGCAACCGCGTCAGGAATGCGGCCGGCGTGGCACTGATGTTGAGGTCGGAACGGTGCGACCGCATCGGGTACGTGGTGTACAGCGGATCGACGCCCACCTGGGCAATGAACGTTTCGGCCGGCGGTGTCTCCCGGGCCTGGATCCACGGCACGTCGCACTCGAGGAACACGACGACGTCCGCCTTGTCGAAGACGCCGGCGACGGTGACCCCGACTCGATACGGATGGTCGGACGGGATATTCAGGTAGCGGCCCCACGGGTCGGCGACGCCGATCCCGAACCGGGTGCAGAGCTCGCCCAGCAGGCCGACGGACTCCGTCTCGGCGCCGGCCGCCGTCGCCACGATTACGGGGAAGGCAGCGGCGGCGAGCCGGTCGGCGAGCGCGTGGACGTCGTCGGGGTCAGGCTGCACGGCGACGGGGACCGGCGTGCGCGGCTGGCGCGGTACCGGCTGGTCCACCGCCTCGGCGAGAACCTCGCGAGGCAGGGAGAGGTACACCGGCCCGCGGGGGTGCGCGGCGGCAACACTCAGGGCGCGGTCGACGACGGCTTCGACGTGGCGCGGATCGCGCAATTCGTAGTCCCACTTGACGAATTCACGCACCATGCCGGCCTGGTCGAACATCTCCTGGGACCAGTGGATCGGCAGGTCACGGGCGCCGATGGCGCCGGACTCGAGGATCGGCGAGCGACCAGCGGTGACGAGCAGCGGCACCCGATCGCGGGCGGCGTTGGCCACTGAGCACACGGCGTTCCCCGTGCCGACGTTGACGTGGAGCATCAGCGCCTGTGGCCGTCCCGTCACGAGAGCGGCGCCGTGCGCCATGCCGCCCGCGAGGTTCTCGTGCGCGCAGATCACGGGCGTCGGCAACAGCGGACCGCCGTCCTCTTTGTTGTCTGCATAGGCCTCGACGATCGGTGCGAAGTCGGTCCCCGCATTGACGAAGAACGACTCGACGCCTTGCTCGGCGAGCGCGGCGAGGTAGCGGGTAGCAGCGGTCTGCGGCATGGTGGGCTTTCTATTCGGTGCTGTACGGGTTCATCTGGCTGACCTGGTGCGCAGCGAGGGAATTATGGATGCCAGCTCGCGCCACTCGGCCAATGGCAAATGCTGCGTATTCGACGACTGCACTTGCACGCACACGTGGTCGGCGCCGGCGTCGAGATGCTCCTGCACGCGTGCTGCGATCTGTTCGAGGGATCCCCAGGCGACGATCGCGTCAACAAGCCGATCGCTTCCCTCGCCGGCCAAATCGTCATCGCCCCAACCCAACCGCCGGAGGTTGTTCGTGTAGTTCGGCAACGTGAGGTACATCTTCATGAAGCGGCGGGAAGCCTGGCGCGCCGCGGCCGGGTCGGTCTCGAACACGACGGTCTGCGCGGGGGCAAGGAACGCGTCATCGCCCAACGTCTCGCGGGCGGCGGCGGTGTGCTCGACGGGCACGAAGTACGTATGCGCGCCCCAGCCGCGCTCGGCGGCCAACCGCAGCATGCGCGGCCCGAGTGCTGCCAGCACGCGCCGCGGGGCGATCGGCGAGGCCGCCCCCAAGAAAACGCCCGAATCCATCTTGTCGAGGTAGTCGACCATCGTGCTGTACGGCTTATCGCCGTACTGGCCCTGATGAGCCCCGTTGACCAGCGGCTGGTGACTCACTCCCACACCCAGCAGGAACCGTCCCGGGAACGCTTCGCTCAGCGTGCGCCAGCCCGCGTTCATCGTCATGGCGGTGCGGGCATGCAGGCTGGCAATGCCTGTGGCCACCGTCATGCGCGCGGTGTCCCGCAGCAGGAGCGCGGCGTTGGCGAACGGCTCGCGAGCCACCGCTTCGGGCAGCCACAGCGCGCCGAAGCCGAGTTCGTCGAGTTCGGCAACGGCCCCCTGGGCCCGGGTCATCGGCTGCACATCGAGCTGTGCCGACCAGATGCCGAGCGGGCCCAGGTGTGGGACGCCAGCCTTATCAGTCTCGGCGGCCGTCACGGCAAGAGCCACTCGGCATTCGTTCGGAAAAACTTCGTGGTGATTTCCTCACCGAGAGGCTCGACCTTTTTAAGCATGTTCTTCATCGAATCCTTCGTGCCTTCGACATGCGGGTAGTCGGTCGAATAACAGAACACGTCAACCAATTCCGGGTCGTCCTGGATGTAGCTGTCGACCGGCTCGAAATTGAACGGCGACACCCGAATGTTCCGCGCGATGTACTCCGAGGGCTTCAACGGGAACTTCGCCGCCGCCGCCCCGGGAAACACCTTGATGTACATATCCATTCGTCGAGCCGCACATCCGACCCAGTGCGCCCCGACCTCCATGAGACCGAGCCGAAGCCGGGGGAACCTCTCGAACACCCCACCGAGCACCATCGCCGACACGTAGTTGTCGACCGCCATGTGCACGGTCGAAAACAGCTGGATATTGGTATTCGGGATCTCCGGTGACTGGAACAGATCCTGGAACGTCTCGGCGACCATCCACCCCGGATCCAGGAAGGCAAACTCGGTCCCGATGTGCAGTGTCACGGCAACGTCATTCTCCTCGAACAGCCGCCACAGGGGGTCCAGCAGCGAGTGCGCCGGCGACACCCCGCCCGGAGGGACGTCGGCCTGCAGGTACACCGCCCGAACACCGGAGCTGATCAAATCCTTTGCAGTATTGATCATTTCACCCACATCGGGGCGGGTCGGCACGATCCCGACCAGCCGGATTCGCCCGTCGGCCAGGACGGCGTTGTTCATGACCCATTCGTTGTATGCCTGCAGGAAGCTCTTGGCGAACTCGGGTCGCGAAGCACCCTCGAACACCGACATGTCACCGCCGAAACGCATTTCGTAGGCAAAATCGTTCATGCCGCCGACGATCATCGCGGCGATGGCCGTGGTCGGAAAGACCAGTTGTCGGTCGATCCCCATCACATCCAGGACCTCGACGCGCCGGCTCAGATCGATGGCGCTCGGGGCCGACGGCCCCTTGATCTTCCAGATGTCCTCCGGGTCAATGTCCTTCAAGTCACCCACGATGTCGGTCTGGTGCATGTTTGTCGCGGTCGGATCTGGACGGAGCTGGTCTGCTGATTCGAAAACTTTGCCCATGATTCGTCCGGGCTGACCCAGGACATCCTCGAGCAGGTGGCTCGGGATCATTTCATGACTGTCAACGTCATGCGCAAGGAGCTTCATTGCAACCTCTCTGGCTAATGATTTCGCGGTACGAGACCGAATTGATTTGACCAAGCACCACGGGAAGTGGGCCCCTTGTTGGAGGCGTCGTCAGCCCACGTTCCCTATCCGTTTGATGCCCATTACGCCTCCTCTGCTGTTGAATCACCGGTTCCGCGTTCGTGACGCTGCGCACCGCTTGCTGCCGGTCGCGTGATCGCCGGCGGCCTCGCGCTGGTCCGGCAGACTAGATAGATTGCTCTAGTACGATCAGACAATCACAATTGTCCGACTGCGTCAACCCTGGAGTACAGCCCGCAGCGGGCACACATGATCGCTGACCTGGAAGGTTGAACATGCCCACCATTCCCCACTCCCACCGTGACCTGGTCGAGGCGCCGCTGGTCGCCTCGCTGTCCACCGTCGGCACCGGCGGGACTCCCCAGGTGACAGCGATCTGGTTCGCAGCCGAGGGCGATACCGTGCGGATGTCCCTCGTCAGCACGCGGCAGAAGTACCAGAACGTGCTCGCGCACCCGCAGGCAACGCTGTTCATCATCGATCCGGCGAATCCGTTCCGGACACTCGAGGTTCGGGGGACGGTGGACGTGGGCGAGGACCCCGACCTGGAGCTGTTCGAGAACATACTTCGGCGTTACGGCCATGACCCGGCCGCGTTTCCCGGGCCGCGCGAAGGGCGCGTCTCCATCACCTTGCGGCCAAGCCGCATTGTCGCCCAGGGCTGACCGACGTGTCTGACCGCGGCGCGGCGGGTGGGGCCCCGTCTCATCCGCCGCGTTCAACCGTCACTCGAGCGCGACGGCTGACCGCGGCGGCCGAATCACATTGGCTCTAAAACCAAACCTGCTGGCACATCAGGCAATTCGTTGCACTCCCCGGCGCCACCGCGCCGTCAGTCAGACACTTGCGTCAGGACTGAAACAGGCAGCGCCCCGGTGCAACGCACCCAGCGCGTCCTACTGCCGCAGCTATCAAGCTTCGGGTGTCGCCGCAGCCATCGATTGCTGAGCCTCGATGAGTGAATCCATCAACGATGGCTTGTCGGTAGCGAAGGAGAGCTTTTCCATTCCGCCGTAAGGATTCTCGAAGCTTGCCACTTCCTCTGGGGAATTGTCCGCATAGACTTCGAGCTCATTGCCATCAGGGTCGTAGAAATAGACGCTCTTGGTCACGCCGTGGTTGACGGTATAGGCGATCTTCACGTTTTCGCGCACGAGCGTGTCGTACGCCTCGCGCAGGTCTTCCTCGTTGCGGAGCTTGAAAGCGAAATGTTCCATCCCGATCTGGTAGAACGTTCCGTCTGGCGCCTCGGAACCGAGCTCAGCTATTCCCAATTCGTGGTGGTCGCGCCCGGTCGAAAGGAAGACGACTGCCGGTGGGATTTCGCCCATCACCTTCAAACCAAGGATCCGGGTGTAGAAATCAAGCGACTTCTCCAGGCTGCGGACCTTTATGACGACGTGCGCCACCCTCTCGATCTTGATCATTTGCTCTAAACCTCTCCGATTCCACTTGATGCCACGACGATGAACAGCTCTCACCCGGCTCTCGCCGCTGCGCGCTCCGTGCGCTGCTTCGTTGGCAGAGCAGCAGATTGGATGCTACTAGATCAATCTATCAATCTACAAGGGCTGGCTGTCCGGGTTGGACTGGCGCCCGGATGGTGGTTTGGTGAGGTTGTTTTCGATCGAGGCGGTTGACCGGGGTGACGCGTTGCGTCTATCCGGACGGTGCGGTCGGCGTGAGCGTCACCGCGCCGGCTTCGATATCGGACTGATCATTTCTTGCGCTTGCCCCGCCTCGTGGCGTCCTTGCGATCGTCGGCGAGCCCAGCGGCGACCGCTTTCGCCGCCGCTCGCCCGGCGGTGTGCATCGGCACTGACGATCGCGTGGTGCGCGACAGCAGAACCGCTCCCTCGATCAGGCAGAAGATCTCCACGGCGACGTCGCGGGCGCGCTCAGCAGTCATCCCTGCCGTTGTGAACCGCTGCTCGAGGACTTCCAACCAGGATTCGAATGCGTCCGCGGCGGCGGTCCGCATGAGCTCGTCGTTGTTGGCCACCTCCAAGGCAATCGTCGCGATCGGGCAGGCATAGCCGTAGTCGGTCCCCTCGAGCAGACCGGCCGCCTGCACAAAGGAATTGGCCGTCGCCTCGACGACGTCGGCCTCCGGCGGGTACACCGACTCGAGAAGCTCGCGGTAGCGGGCACCGCCGTGCGTGAGGGCGGCGGCACCCAATTCCTGCTTGCCGCCGGGGAAGAAGTGGTACAGCGACCCGTAAGGTGCGGCAGCGGCCGCGAGGACGGCCTTGATACCGGTCGCCCCGAAGCCCTGCCGGCTGAACAGCTCGGCCGCGGACTCCACCAAGCGGACGCGTGTGTCAGGCTGCTTTTCAGTTGCTGGCGAGGTGGTAGACACGTGTCTAGAGTACCTTGCTAGATCAATCTGTCACAGTGTGACGCTCGACCCATCTAGTACAGGGCGCCTCCCCATGATAGATTGATCTAATGGCTACAGATACCCGCATCTTCGAACTCCGCACGTACGAGGCAGTGCCGGGCAAGATCGACAAGCTCGTGAGTCGCATCGGGGATCACGCCGCGGCGCTGTTCGAGAAGCACGGTATGACCAACATCGGCTTCTGGGTGCAAACCGACGACCAGGGCAAGCCCACTGACACCCTTATCTACGTCGTGGCCCATGCGAGCAGGGAGGCCGCGAAGAAATCGTGGGAGGCCTTTTGGGCGGACCCAGAGTGGACCGCCGCGAGGTCCAGTGGCGAGCAGGTCACGGCGGGCGCGACGTCGGTGTTCATCGAACCCACGGAATTCTCGAAGCTGCGCTGATTCGTGTGAAAGTCCCACCGCAGTTGGGACTTTCACTTAACTTCGCCCCTTCATCGTGAAGCGGACCGATCGGTCCCTGAGGGGATTTAGATCGTGCCACCGTCTCGCCCGGCCAGGAAGACCTGAGGAATACTTCGTGCCTTCGCTCTTTGACCTCACCGGACACGTTGCGCTGATCACCGGAGCCAACTCCGGGATCGGGTTGGGCATGGCACACGGACTTGCCCGAAGCGGCGCCGACGTTTGCATCTGGGGCACCAACGTCGAACGCAACGAGGCTGCTGCGCAGGAACTCGCAAAGCACGGGACACAGGTGCGGGCGATCCGGTGCGATGTCGGCGACGAGCATGCAGTGACGATGTGCTTCGATGAGACACTCGAGCACTTCGGACGGGTCGACTCCTGCTTCGCGAACGCGGGAGTGCGCGCTCCCGATATCGCGTTCCTCGACACGAGTCTCGCCGATTTTCAAAAGGTCACCCGGGTCAACCTCGACGGGGCCTTCCTTACCTTCCGCGCCGCGGCCCGGCACATGGTGGAGCGCGGCGGCGGGGGTGTACTGGTGGGCACGTCGAGCGTTTCGGCACACCACGGCACCCCTCGCGGTCAGGCCTACGCGGCAAGCAAGGCCGGATTGACAGCGATGATCAAGGGGTGCGCGGTGGAGCTGGCGCGGTACGGGATCAATGCGCATTCAATGGTGGTCGGCTGGACCGAGACACCATTGGTGTCACGGGAGTTCGGAAACCCGACATTCGAGGAGAACGTTATGAAGCGGATGCCGCAGCGCCGTTGGGGCGCGCCAGACGATTTCGCGCGGATCGCCGTGTACCTGGCCGGCGGGGTCGGCGGGTTCCACACCGGTGACGAGATTGTCATCGACGGCGGATACTCGATCTTCTGAGATCCGCGGCGGCTCGGGGTTGCGTGCCGCCCACTGTTCGTCCATTATTCGTCATCGGCGAAGTCGGCCACATCCCCTTCAAACCCGAGCACCGCGAGTCGGCGGAACTTGCTGCCGTGGAAGACAAGTGGCGCAGCCTCGGGATTTGCTTGGAGGCCGTGGATTTCGAGCACGGCCACGGCGTGGTCACCTGCCGGAACTTCGGCGTGTATGGAGCACTCCAGCCATGCGGTGGCACCGCGTACGAATACGCCACCTCCGGACGAGCGGTCCCAGGTGACGTCGGCGAAGCGCTTCGGGGTGTTCCGGGCGAGGCTCATGCAGATGTCGTCTTGGCCTTGCGCCAACACGCTGATT
Source organism: Mycobacterium sp. MUNTM1 (assembly GCF_054660795.1). NCBI lineage: Bacteria > Bacillati > Actinomycetota > Actinomycetes > Mycobacteriales > Mycobacteriaceae > Mycobacterium > Mycobacterium sp. MUNTM1. The sequence goes on along the minus strand of NZ_BAAGDE010000006.1, from coordinate 25,693 downwards.
CCCAGTCTGGGCCGCTGACGCAGCCTCTGCCACGTGAACGAGGAGGATTGAAAGCAGACCGACACGAGTGGGGGCACGATCGACACCGACGTGAACGAGCTGGCGGCCATGCCGACCGGTTCGTCATCGACCATCGCGCATACTGCGGTGACCCCAGACGGGAAGCACCCGAACGCCCGGCGCAGCAGGACAGGATCGGCGTAAGGCGACTCGAAAGCAATCATTGTCAGCCCTTCGAAATTAACACGGCGAGAACATCACTCGCCAGGAAAGCGCGAGTTCACAGCCCGACGGGATCGAAGACGTCGTAGCGACCTTCTTGGAACGTGAGTTCCATAATTGCCTGGGCGGTCATTTCCAACCTCCATCGTTATTGGTTCGGCCGGCCCGTCGCCCGTGTCTGCCGGTTGCCGGAGCAGTCCTATGTTGTGACTGGACTAATGCCCTGCGCCAGAATCTTGGGGGTGATATCAGGGCCGTGGCGGTTGTCGAATTCGTTGAAGGTGGTTTGGATTTCGGTGTGCACGGCTTCGACCAGCGGTTGCCAATCGCCATGGGTAATGATCAGGAACTGCCCTTTTTGCATGGCTTCGACTACCTGCTCACCGACACGGTCGGGGTCGGCACCCTGTGCCAGTAGTGCGTTGTTGCCTTCGACCGCGGCGGCGTTCACCTCTACGCCAAGGAGTTTCGCTTCGCCGCCGCCAGAAGTCTCGCTGATGCGGGTTTTCACTGTGCCGGGGCAAAGCACCGAGACACCGATATCGGTTCCCTCGAGTTCACCGCGCAGCACCATCGAAAGACCGAAGCTGGCGAACTTCGCCGAGGAGTAGGCACCGACGCGAACCATTGGCACGATCCCGGCCATCGACGCGGTGTTGACGATATGCGCACGGCCAGCACGCTTCTTGAAGCGCGGCAGGAAGGTCATCAGGCCGATGAACTGTCCTTCGACGTTGATCCGGTAGACCCAGCGCCAGACTTCCAGAGGCGTCTTGTCCAGTTCTCCACCGCCGTTGGCCCCCGCGTTGTTGCAGAGAATCGAGATGGGGCCCAATACGCCTTCGGCGCGATCGGCCGCGGCCGCCCATTGGCCGGCGTCGGTGACGTCGAGGGGCACTGCCACAACCGAGCCGCCGGCATCGGTCAGCTCCTGTTCGACCTTGGTCAATCTGCTGGCGTCGATATCGGCGAGCGCCACCTTGGCGCCCGCGGCGACGAGCGCCCGCGCCATCCCGAGCCCGATGCCCGAGGCCGCTCCGGTGACGAAAGCTGCCTGTCCTGCTGGCCAATTCGTTGTCATACGGCCACTATAGACCTATCTGACATTACTATATGTCACATTTCACAAAGCGGTGGACCATCAGCATCTTGGTCCGCCGGTGGTCGCCCTCACGACATCAGTGAGGTCAGGTCGCGGATCGGATCGGTGCCGTCCCAGTCCACTGCGGACGCGGCGGCAGCGGCGAATATATCCACCACCAGACCACTCCGCCCCATCAGTTCGGTCATGCAACCCGTCATGGGCCGCGTGTCCACGTAGGCGACCGGCGTTTGGCCCGCGACCACTCCCCTCATCACCACCTCGAAGCCGTGCCCCTCGTAGTTGCGACATTCGGCTTCAACATCATCGACAAAGCTACAGAGGTGGTGGAGTCCGCTTTCGCCTTCTGCATAGACATCGCGGTACGGCGACGATGCTCCGCCGTGTTGCTTGATGAGTTCGATCTGGAGCGGACCGGACTGGGCAATCGCGCAACTCATGTCCACTTCGACCGGACTGCCACGATGCGTCGCTTCAGTGAAGATCCCGCCAACATGTTCGCCCACGTAGAACGGCCCGATGCCAGATGTCTGCTGCCAGTGCCGGATAGCGGCGTCGAGATCATCCACAACCCAAGCTACTTGGCAAATCTGCTTTGCTGCGAGCACTTCTCGCCTTCCCCATCTGTCGGTGTACCGAGACCCAGCCTGTCGTGCCGGTCGAAATTGACACGGCGACCAACATCGCATAGCGTCGAATCTATTAGATCGTTCTATCTACCGCAAGGCTGGTTCGGATCCTCCCCGCGGGCCGATGCGATCTTGCGGCGAGCCTGTCTTGATCACTGGAGCTGAAGTTGAGCGCTGAAGGCGAATCCGCGCGAGTAGCGCGAGCGGCGTGCGAAGTCGTACGGGAGCACGACCCTCGATCCGTTCCTCTTGTCGAGTTCTTCGGGGTATGGTTCGACGCCGGGCTGTCCTGGGTGCACTTCCCCGAAGGCCTTGGCGGACTGGGCGTCTCACGCGCTCACCAGGCGGTCGCGGATGCGATCCTGCAGGAGGCCGGCTTCCCCGCGCCGGCCACCATGAATCTCATCGGCTACGGGATGGCCGCACCGACCCTGTGTGAGCACGCCCAGACCGAGCAGCTCAAGCGTGAGTGGTTGCGTCCGCTCGCAAGCACCGAGGAGATCTGGTGCCAGCTGTTTTCCGAGCCCGGCGCCGGGTCTGACCTGGCAGGGCTGTCCACCTCGGCAGTCCTCGACGGTGACGACTGGGTGGTCAACGGGCAGAAGGTGTGGACCACACTCGCGCACCGCGCCAGCTGGGCGCTGCTTATCGCCCGCACCGACCCGGACGTGCCAAAGCACAAGGGCCTCACCTACTTCGTCGTCGACATGCGTGCCCCGGGTGTCGAAACGCGCCCGCTGCGCCAGATGACCGGCCACGCCGAATTCAACGAGGTGTACCTCAACGACGTCCGGATCCCGGACGCGCACCGGCTGGGCGCGGTCGGCGCCGGCTGGCGTGTCGCGATGACCACTCTCATGAACGAACGCAACTCGATCGGTGCCAGCGGGTCCCGTCGCGGCGACGGCACCATTGCCGACGCCGTGGCGCTGTGGAGCCAGCGCCCGGATCGGCACACCCCGGTGCTACGTGACCGCCTCGCCCGGCTCTGGCTGCGATCGGAGGCACAGCGGTTGACCTCGGAGCGCGCCCGTGCCATCGCGACCGTCCGCGGCCCAGGCCCGGAGGGGTCGATCGACAAGCTCGTCGGCGCCGAACTGAACCAGCGGGTCTACGAATTCTGCATGGACCTGCTCGGACCACAGGGGCTGCTCTACGGCGACTACACCATGCGCGCCGCCAGCCCCGATGACGACCAAGGGCCGGTGCAGCAGCGCTTCCTGCGCTCACGCGCCAACACCATCGAAGGCGGTACCTCCGAGGTGCTGCGCAATGTCCTCGGCGAACGAATTCTGGGTCTGCCCGGCGATCTGCGTGCCGATTCCGGACCCTGGCGTGAGGTACCTCGTGGCTGACCAGAATTCGATCCCAAGCCGACAGTTCGCGTTCACGCCGGAGCAGCAGGAGTTGCGCACGGCTGTGCGCCGGTTCTGCAGCGAGCATTCCGACGAGGCCACCGTGCGGCGGCTGATGGAGTCCACTCCCCCGTTCGACCAGAAGAACTGGTTGCGGCTCGGGTCCGAACTGGGTGTGCTCGGACTCGGTGTGCCGGAGGAGCTCGACGGCTCCGGCGGCGGTCTCGTCGACGCCGCCATCGTCGTCGAGGAGCTGGGCGCTGTCCTGTTCTGCGGGCCTGTCTTCGGCACCGTCGCGCTGGCGATCCCGGCGCTCGTCGCCGCACCCGGCAGCTCGGTGCGCACCGATACGCTTGGCCCGCTCCTCGCGGGCACCCGGACCGCCGCTTTCGCTGTCCCGGAAAAGGCGGGGTGCTACGCCGCCGATGCTGTGATTCTGCGGGCCAACGACTCTCACGACACGTGGGCCGTTTCCGGAACCGTGGAGGGCGTCGTGGACGCGGCCGCAGCGGACGACCTGCTCGTCGCCGCCACCGTCTCGGACGGGGTGGCGCTGTTTGTCGTCGACGCCCTCGGGCCCGGGGTGGAGCGCACCACGCTGTCCACGATGGACCTGACTCGACCGCAAGCCACGGTACGGCTGACCGACGCACCCGCCCGGCTACTCGCCGGCCCGGACGAAGCGGCGCGCGTCTGCCAGCACGCGCTGCAGGTCGGTGCGGTGCTATTGGCAGCCGAGCAGGTCGGCGGTGCCCAACATCTGCTCGACCTGAGCGTCTCGTATGCCAAGGCACGCCTGCAGTTCGGCCGGCCTATTGGTTCGTTCCAGGCTGTCAAGCACCGGCTCGCTGACATGCTCGTCGACCAGGAGCACGCACGTTCTGCGGCCTACTACGGGGCCTGGGCTCTCCAGGACGGCACCGACGACCCGGCGCTCGTTGCGTCGATCGCGCAGGCAACCTGCTCGACCGCCTTCACCCGGATCGCAAGGGACACAGTCCAAGTACATGGCGGGATCGGCTTCACCTGGGAGCACCAAACGCACCTGTATTTCAAGCGCGCCTTTACCGACACCGCTCTCCTGGGCTCGCCCGAGGAGCACCGTTCGCGGATCGCCGATTTCGTGCTCGACAGTCCGGTGGCCGGTCACGCAGTCACGGTCGCCACCGGCTGAACTCCCTTGCATCCGGGTTCGCCGGCGTTGGGAGGACATTGAATTATCAACGCGCCGCGCAGGTCTCGACGGCATGGGGCGACGACTGCGCCCCACCCGCCGGGCCACTGCACCCAGCGTGGAACGTGAATGGCGGACCCTCACAGTATTGCACTGCAGCGCCGCTCCGGTTTCGCCGACGGTCGCGTTCTGTGTGCCGAATCCCTCTCGACAACAGTAGATTTACGCGGGTACGACGGGAACACGGTGAGTTTCACTCGCCAGGCCCTTTTTGCGGGACCACACACTTCGTTTGATAGTCGCTCAACGCCAGACGTATCGCACCGCAGAGCGCCAGGGTAGGCCCGAACAGACAAGCCCACCAACGGTGGCTCTCACGGTGGCCCCGCTGCCAGCGATGAGGCGAAAGGACACCGCTCCATTGCCAATAGCGAACCGCTACCGCGTCTTTCGGCAAATGCCGAAGGCTAGTTGATGGTAATTCCGTGGCGCTCGGCCACCTCGTACGCATCATGCCTGTCGATCATTGGAGCCACATCGCTCAGCTTTGTGACGCCCGGCACGCTGGCGAAATCCGGACCAAGGTTCTCGGCCATCATCGCCGCGAAGTTGGTGTCCATATACATCCGCTCGCCAGAAATCAGCCGCTGCTCGGGATCGAAGGACATAACGACGATGTAATTGCCAGTAACCCGCGCGCCGGCCGAGGTGGTGAACGACACGTGCGCCTCGCGGACCAGGGTGTTAGCCGCGATGGCATGCACTCGCATCTTGGCTGCCACATTGCGGCTCCGGGTGCCAGGCATGATGCGGCTGTACGCCTCACGAACGGCCTCGTAGCCGTCGAAGGCAAATCCCAGGGTCGGAAGCTCGTAGTGCGGGTTGTCAACCAAGGTGGCCATTGTGGCGTCGAGGTCTTCTTCCAACTCGCCCTTCTCGTGCGCGAGCAGGATTGCTTCCATTTCCTTCTTGGTCATTTCTTCCATGGCCTGCGGGGTCTCCTTTGATCCATCAACGGGCTGAAATCACATCCATCGCCGACCCGGGTCGCATCACTGGAATGCCCAAATTCAACTAGACACCGGGCACTGCCGATCCGATTCCGCGTTCTAAATAGATTGATCTAGGTAATGACCTTAGTCACAATCTCCTCGCGTCGTCAACGCCCCCCACCCAAAACCGCGTACGGGAACGTAGCCACGCACCGGGGCCATGGCCCGCATGTTGACGAGGGCGCGGCACGGTGATTAAGCTGACGACTAGATCAATCTATCGAGTGGTTCCTCGGTTTCGCGCACGGTGCCGCCCATTGCGGGTTTCGGGACGCAAGTGGCCGGTTCCAACGGCGATCGATTTGGTCTGCAGTAACCAATGAAGAAAGCGACTGCCCGAGAACACATTCGCTGCGTCCTCCGTAGCCGTTGTCGCTGGGACATCCGATTCAGGAAGGTGTCATGTCCGAGTCCTTTAACGCATTCGTTGTGAACAAGAACGACGCCGGGTTCAGCGCCGGCGTGCAGCAGCTCACCCTTGATGACCTGCCCGCGGGCGACGTCACCGTGCGCGTGCAGTATTCGAGCGTCAACTACAAGGACGGCCTGGCCTGTCTCCCGGAGAGCCCCGTGGTGGGCGCCTACCCGATGGTGCCCGGCATCGACCTCGCCGGAACCGTCGTCGAGTCCAGCGACCCGCGCTTCACCGCCGGCCATGAGGTGCTCGCGATCGGTCGCGACCTGGGCATCTCACACTTCGGCGGCTACGCCCAGTACGCGCGCCTGTCCAGCGACTGGCTCGAGCCATTGCCGCCGGGCCTCAGCGTGAAGGAGGCGATGGCTCTGGGCACCGCCGGCTTCACCGCGGCGCTCTCAATTCAACGGCTGGAAGAGAATGGACTCAAGCCCGGCGACGGCCCGGTACTCGTAACGGGCGCCACCGGCGGCGTCGGCAGCACCGCAGTCAACATGCTCGCCGGACTCGGCTACGAAGTCGCCGCCAGCACCGGTAAGGCCACCGAACACGACTACCTCCAAGCACTCGGCGCCAGCAAGATCCTCAGTCGCGAGGATGTCTGCTCGCCCAGTGACGCGCCGCTGGAAGCCGAACTGTGGTCTGGAGCTGTGGACCCGGTCGGTGCTGACGCAACCGCTTACCTGCTGCGTACGACGCGTTACGGTGGCTCCGTGGCGACCTGTGGTCTCACCGGCGGTTTCGCAGTGAACACCACCGTGCTGCCGTTCATACTGCGCGGCGTCAACCTGCTGGGAATCGATTCTGTCCAATGCCCTGCAGAAATACGCGCCGCAGTGTGGAGGCGTCTCGGTACTGACCTAAAACCAAAAGATCTGGCGGACAGCATCACTCACGAGATCGGCCTCGACGAAATTCCGGCAGTCACTGGCAGCATCCTCGGCGGCGTCATCAAGGGCCGGACAATCGTCCGCCTGTAGGTGACAGTCAACCGCCAGCCCAATTCCGGCGATTCGCCTGTTTCTGACATTTTGTCATGTCACAATAAGGGGCCCGGTAGAGAGGAAGCGCAGGATGCCCACCAAACTCACGCTCGAACAGATGGAAGAGTTGCTCGCCATCCATGAAATGGCCGAGTTCAACCTCGACATCGATGCCACGATGGCGACGCTTGTCGAGAACCCCATCTACGAACTCCCAGCGCTCAATTGGCACATCGAAGGCCAGGATGCCGTAAGGGAGACGTATCGACGGCTCCTCCATGGCGGCGACGTGCGGAACATGTGGGCTGAAAAGCGAACGCACGCAATCGCTGACGGCAGCCTGTGTCGAGAAGCGTACGTGTACGTCGACACCGACGAGGGTGTGCGGGTCACTGGCCGCTACAACGTGGTCATGGATTTCGAAGGCGACAAGATTGCCGGTGAGCGCATGTTCATGGACGCCACGTTTGCAAAAGCAATGGCCGAGATTCTCGGCCCCGACTTCGGCGACGTCCCCGGAGTTTCACCGCTCGACGAGAAGAGCCCCCCGCCCGTGCCGCGCCTCGATCGCGCAGCCGTGCACGCAGCCAATTCGAATCACTAATCCCACGATTGTACGGCTTGATCAGGGGACTCCATCTTCGATATATTCCTGGCCCCCACGTCGGCCCCGACTATGGCGATTGCCCGGGGGTTACGCGGCTCAACGCGAGCGCGTCACCGATTACGCCCGAAGAAATGATGGCTGAGGCGCATAAAGCCATTGCAGCCCCTGGAAATTAGTCGGGAGTAACTGGCCTTCGGCGCGTACCCTGCCGCATTCGGTCGACGCCCGTGCCGTGCTGGTGCGAGGCGAGTCTGACCGGCTGAACGCGGCCGCTGCACGGTGCGCAACTCGACCGCGACTGAAGACGTCGACGTGCTGGGTCTTGAGGCTGATGACCACTATCGAAGGCCTCGATGAACATGTCCTCGTCAGCGTCAGGGTATCCGACAAACCGGCGCGAACAACGTCGAATTACCGCCGGATGGCGGATGATTCAGCCGGCGTCCGGGTAATACGCTATGAGGATGAAGGCAGTCGTATGCAGTGCCGGAACGCTGGAAGTCATCGATGTTCCCAACCCGAGGCCGGCACCGGGGCAGGTGCTCATCAACGTCTCCCGTTGCGGGATATGCGGATCCGATCTGCACGCTCGGGTGCACACCGACCAACTTGCCGACATGGCCAAGGCCGTCGGTTATGACCAAATGCCGCGGCACGAGGACAAAGTCGTCTTCGGCCATGAATTCTGCGGTGAGGTCGTCGAATACGGACCCGATACGCGGCGCCGCTGGAAACCGGGCACCCCGGTGGTGGCGATGCCCATGTGTCGCGACGGGCGCGATGTACAGTTCATCGGAGCCTCGACACAGGTGCCTGGCGGGTACGCCGAACAGATCGTCGTCCAGGAGTCGATGACGTTCGAGGTGCCGAACGGACTGCCCGATGCCCACGCTGCCCTGACCGAACCGATGGCGGTCGCCTGGCATGCGGTGCGCCGCAGCCGAATCGGCAAGAGGCAGAACGCCTACGTCATCGGCTGCGGTCCGATCGGGCTGGCCGTGATCGCGATGTTGAAGGCAGCCGGCGTGCGAGCCGTCGTCGCATCCGACTTCTCTGCACGGCGCCGGGACTTGGCCGCCCGCTTGGGCGCTGATGTCGTCGTCGATCCACGTGACGCGGATCCATTCTCATCGTCGCCGCGGCCGAATCGCCTCAACAATGTCCCAGACCTGCTCAACCTCGGCTTCGACACGATGGAGAAGTTGCGCCGAATCCCGAATCTTCCGTGGTGGCAGGCCTTTCGCGCTGCACACAAGCTCGAGTTGGGCCCTTCTGGTCCAATCGTGTTCGAGTGCGTTGGCGTGCCGGGCATGATCGACAACCTGCTGGCCACCGTACCCATGATGAGCCGAATCATCGTGGCGGGTGCGTGTCTCGAACCTGACACGTTCCGCCCCGGAATGGCCATCAATAAGGAGATCGACCTTCGCTTTTCCACCGGCTATGACCCCGGTGAATTCCGCGACACGCTGCACATGCTCGCCGATGGAACGGTCGACCCGGCGCCCCTCATCACCGGAACCGTCGGACTCTCTGGTGTGGATGCCGCCTTTACCGCCCTCGGCAGTGCCGAGCAGCACGCCAAGATCCTCATCGACCCCGCCAGCGCAGCCACGACCCCGTGATCGAACTTCAAACACCCTGCGCCGCTGTGGGTCTGGTGGCGGCTACTTGTCCGGGGATCTATTTTTCTGCGCCGGCGAAAGCCGGAGCGACAAAACGGCGCAATATGGACCGATAGCGAGCGAGATCGACCTCACCATCCTTGAGCCCTCTCATCAGCATCAGGCCGACGCTCGACAACCAGAGATAGACGTCCGACCGCGGTACGTCGCGTGGCAGTTCCTTATTGACGTAAGCGACATCAAGGAACGGATCGAAGAATTCGGCGGACAGCATCTCCGAGTTCCGCGACTCGATGACTCGCTGGCCGATACTGGAGCTCTCGGGATCGACGATATACCGCATCACGGGATCCACGACGGCCTCGCTGGCGGCAAAGAGCAGCCCCTCGACGATCTGGTCATGAAGACCGGTCTTTCGGGACATGACTTTGTGCGCGCGGTCACGCAACATCCGTGCACGCCGAGTGATCAGCTCGATGAGTAGGTCGTCGCGATCGCTGAAATAGCGGTAGACGCCTGGCCTCGACATACCCACCTCGGTGGCAATGTCCTCCATGGTGGTCTTTTTAATGCCGTGGCGCTCAATACAGCGCTCGGCGGCAGCAAGAATCCGGTCGCGCGGATCGTCCCCCTCCGCAGGTGCGGTCGACTGGTTACGGGCTCCTCGGGGCATGCACCAATCGTACTAGACCCTTGTCGCATCGCATGACACTTTACGTATGGCTGTTCGGAGCACAGCGGTAGCTTTCTACATATCTTACCTTGACGTTCATGCTCCCTCGCCGTAGCGTGACAAATAACGTAAAACGTCAGTTTGTCAGCTTCATACCTGGCTCACCCAGTCACAGCGAAGGGAGCCGCCACCATGACGATGAGCCATCTGCGAGCGCCTTTCTTAGGCGGCGCCCCCTCCGGCCGAGGTCGCCGTGCCGGCACCGATGATCCACGGCGATAACGATGTGGACCCTCATCACCAGTGACGGGCCGCGGCTGGCGAACATCCGCTCCGAGGAGGACGCGCGTCGTACCGTCCACGCACTGGGAACCACACAATGGCGCGGTCCATTTTCATGGGACGTGGTTGACGACGACGGGCGTCGCTTCGTTGCCGAAATTCGATATCGAAGCCGGCGGCCCCGGTCATGATTGTCGGACGCGATCCACGCATCCCAGTTATCGGCGATACCGTGCTGTCTCGGTCTGATCATCGCCGCGGCGCCGGCGTCATCGTTGACGCGAACACGATCAGCTACAAGGTCTATTGGCGCGACGGGCGGGACACTCTCCGCTGGCACAGGCGCCATGAATTAACCGTCCCGCGACTCGATTACGGACGGCGATGGCCGTGACCGGTCCGGTGAGGAGGGCAACAAAAATGCAATTTCGCATAGGCGACAAAGTTCGCGAAGGTCCACACGTCGGGACGGTCACCGATGTCGGCACGATGCTCATTCACGTCAAGACGACTGCGGGCACGTCTCGGATGGTCTGTCCATGGGAGCTCGTGAGATTACGCGCCCACTACATGGACCCCAGCTCCGACTCATCGACCGAGTGAACACAAAGGAAGTCGTGATCGCGATGTCGCACATACACGAATCCCCCCTGGCGGCAGTCGCTACAGACACGGGACTGCCGACCGTAGTGACCACGATCGACCGCGACGGCGGTCGGCGAATGAGCGTTTTCGGGGCTGACCGAGTAGAAATCTGCGGCGCGTTCAAGCCTGTCGACTGTTCCTACTGGCTGATGTACGTCACGAAGCGGGTCGTCGACGCCGTCGAACGCTCGCAGGCCAACCTGTTCCCGCGCCGCATTCAGCTGCCTACCCAACAAGTCGTCCGCCAGTGGCTCGAACTCATTGCCGGACTGTACATGCGGGCGGCTAACCGATGACCCGGCCCGGAAGGCACTGCGGCACTGTTGTTGTGGATGATCAGGCCGCGACTGCTGGCGATCTTCGACCGGCGGTTCGCGACATCGTTGGCCCCAGCGTCGCCAGCCGGATGGTCGCACTGCTATCACGGCTGACAATCAGGCCGGCTCTGGCGCTGGGCAGCCGCATGCCACACCTCCCCTGGCCGTTCGGGTTTGTCGAATTTGCCTGCTCTGCAATCGTTCCCACACCACCGGCTGTCCGAGCGACGGTGACGTTGCCGACGGCAACCGCACAGCTGGTCCGAGCGCCCGGCGTACTGCCTGCAGACGGCACCGGCCGCGTGGTGCTGTACTTGCACGGGGGCGCTTTCTTGTCCTGCGGAATGAATTCGCACAGCCGGCTGGTGACCTCGATCTCGCGATACTCCGACGCACCGGTATTGGTGGTCAATTACCGACTGATCCCCAAGCATTCGGTCGGCATGGCCATGGACGACTGCCACGACGCCTACCACTGGCTGCGGCAATGCGGCTACGAGCCGGAGCAGATCGTGCTGGCCGGTGATTCCGCGGGCGGCTATCTCACATTGGCATTGGCACAACGGCTCCAGGTCGACGGCGAAACGCCGGCGGCGCTCGTCGCGATCTCACCGTTGCTGCAACTGGCGAAGGAACCCAAGCAGGCGCATCCCAACATCAAGACCGATGCGATGTTCCCGCCCAAGGCGTTCGATGCGCTGGTTGCAGTGGTCGCCGGCGCCGCGGCCAAACACACCGCGGATGGCGAACCTGAAGAGCTCTACGAGCCGCTCGATCACATCAAAGCCGGCCTGCCGCCCACACTGATCCACGTCTCCGGTTCGGAGGCGCTGCTGCACGACGCACGATTGGCCGCCGCCAAGCTGACGGCGGTGGGTGTGCCCACCGAAGTGCGCATCTGGCCGGGTCAGATCCACGACTTTCAACTCACGGCACCGGTAGTGCCCGAGGCCGACCGCTCCCTGCGCGAGATCGGTGAGTACATCCGTGCGGCGACATCACGAATCATGGTGTCTCAGGCTGATGTTCAGGGCCAGGTGGACTTGATTTCCTGAGCCCATCGATAGGGAACCAGCCTGCGGGGTGGCCGGGGTGGTCGTGTTCCAATGCGCTCAGCTTCGCTTCACGCGGCGCGCCGCCAGACCACTGCGCCCTTCCAGGAGGTTCCGCGGAACTCGAACGGCGCGGTCGACAACGTCATCGCGTCGTCACCGTCGAACCGGACGATCCGCAGCCGGTCGGTACCGACCCAATTGGGGAACAATGACACGGTCGTGACGTGATGTACCGTCCGTGTTTCCTCGTCGACATGAAACGGTCCTGTATAGGCCAGGTACCCACGCGCAGCAATGATCAACTCATCCGGTTCGCCACCGTGGACGTTCGGTGAGTGGAACTGCGGGCGCCCAGGGGTCATCAACTGAGCCGACATGAAGCCATCCGGGGTGTAGATGATCAGTCCGCGAGCATCGGGGCCGAGCGGGTGATGAACCTCCCCGTCCGCCGAGGTCATCGAGTACTCGACGAGTTCCCAGGTTCCCACGATTTGCTCGCGGATAGGTATTGCGTTCGTCATCCTGCTGCCACCTCTTACTTGCCGCGGACTTCATCATTCGTCGGCCCGACCGGATTGCTGGTTCGCTATTCGGAAGCCGTTTGGAGCACGACGTGCTTCCTTAGCTCAATGCGGGGAGACGGCTTACCGAACCAACCTCAGTACTGCGTCACCCCACCATCTACTGCGAGGGCCTGGCCAGTGATCCACTTCGCTTCTTCTGATGCGAGGAACACGATGGTGTTCGTGATGTCGTCGACCTCCATGGGGCCGGGAATCCACGACGTGTACATCGCGGCCAGCAGTGGATTGTTCGCGCCACCCACTTCGAAGGCGCTCTCTCCGGTCATGTGATGCTGCGTCATCGGGGTGTTTACACCGCCCGGGTGGACGCTGTTCGCGCGGATTCCGTCTTTCGCAAGTTCGGCTGCGAAAGACTTGGCCAGGGCGGTCACACCGAACTTCGACATGTTGTACGCCACCGCCCACGGACCGGCCTTGAGTCCGTTCGCCGAACTGATGAGGATCAGCGAACCGCCGTTCCCGGCCTCGATCATGTGCGGAACAGCTGCCATCGCGGTATTCCAGACGCCGATCAAATTGATGTCAACAGAAGTGCGCACGATTTCCGGTGTAGTCAGCTCCCACGGTGTCAGGATCGCAATGCCGGCATTCGGACTTGATTACTTGAGCGCGTCGATAGCGAATTAGCCTGCGGGTCAGTCGATGCGTGGTTCGAGCGCAGCGGTGTCCGCCGTCAGACGCAGTAGAAACGCAGCTGCGAAGTAGCGCATGCGGCCCGCGGCGCTCCGCGGGTCGTACCCGAGTTGCTCTGTGAAGACCTCGTGCCGGTTCTGCACCGTGGAGTGATGCATACCCAGCTCGGCGGCCGCCCCACGGATGCTGTCGGCTCCGACGAGGACTCGTAGGATCTCGCTCGAACGGACATCGAGACGAGCCAGCGCCCGGACGTCGCCGTGCGGCGACTCCGGGTCGTAGACACGCGCGAGCATCAGCATCGCGCCGAGGTCGGTCGCGTCGACGACAGGTGTGGTCGTGTCGCTGAGACGGAACGCGATCTGAGCGCTCTCCCACGATTCCGGCGCATGATCGGCACGCACGCACGGTCCGAGCCCCACTCGGCCGGCCGGAATTGCACTCCTCGCAACATCCACACTCGCTCGCAGCATGCCGTACGTGGTCGCTACGACCGCCGACGCCACCCCCGGCATCGTGAGATCCGGACTGGTGGCGACGATCCTGACCTTTCGGCCCGGATCGAGCCGTAGCCTCGTCAGCGCGGCACGACGTTCATCGGTCGAGCGCGCCGAGTCGATGGCAACCTCCACGGCGCTCTCCGGACTCCGACGGGTCTCGAGCACGTCGACTGCGAGGGCGAGCCGCTCGGTGATCATCTCGTCGTTGGCGTACGGTGCGCCCGCACGCTCGAGCCATACCGTTCCGCTCGAGGTGTGGCGCTCCAAGGATTTCGGAACGTCGCAGTCGTCTGGCAGACGGTGGCCCTCGGGGTCGCGCCGACTGACCCGGCCGCGAACTTCGGCTCCCGCGGCGACCCCTGACAACGCGGCAGCGCCGCGCAGCAACCCGTCGAGTCCCACGCCCCCCGCGACCAGGGCGTCGAAGTAGGCGACGACCTTGAGGCTCTCGCCCGCCTCCGGGTCGAGGGCCATCAGCCGGCCGGCGAGTTCCTCCATCTGCACTCCTCGGGTGTGTTGTTCACCCTAGCCGCACCCAGGGTCGCGCGCCGTCACTTCCCGAGAAGCCTTGCGACCCAGGCGTTGCGCGCAGCGGTCGCGGCATGCGCCAGTGTCGTGTGCGGCGCAATCAGGTCGAAGCCATGGAACCCACCGGGCCACACATGCAGCTCGGCCTGCACACCGGAACACCACAGCCTGGTTGCGTAGCCGACGTCCTCGTCACGGAACACCTCGGCGGAACCGCAGTCGATGAAGGCCGGCGGCAGGCCGGACAGGTCCGTTGCGCGCGCGGGAGCCGCGTAGATCGACACGTCGGCGGTGCCGCGCCGATCACCCAGCAGCGCGGTCCATCCAATTACGTTGCTCGATCTGATCCAGATCCCTCTGTCATCGCACTGGATGCTCGACGCTGTCTGGTCACGGTCGTCGAGCATCGGGCACATCAATACCTGTCCCGCCAACTGGGGCCCCATACGATCGCGCGCCAGCAACGCAACGCCCGCCGCCAGGCCGCCGCCCGCGCTCGCTCCGGCGACGATGAGCCGGTCGAGATCGATCCCCAGCTCGGCGGCGTGCCCAGCCGTCCAGAGCAGTCCCGCATAGCAGTCCTCGACCGGATGGGGATCCGGGAACTCCGGCGCGATCCGATACTCGACCGTGACGGCGACGGCATCGTGCTCGACGATCCACGGCACGATTTGACCGACGCCGGCCATGCGGTTGCCGACGATCATGCCGCCGCCATGGGTGTGGTAGATGCCCGGGCCGAAGCCCGACTTGTCGGCCCGGGTGATGACCGATGCGACCAGCTCGGCACCCTCATAGCCCCGGATCGTGACGTCGCACCGCACCAGGCCGGCGGCTGCCAGCTCGTCGTCGGTGACGATGCCGGGCGCCGGCGCCTTACGCAGCTCCCCGATCGTCTCTAGTGTGACCTCCGGTATCTCATCGCCGATCACGGCGAGGACCGCCTCGAGCTCGGGGTCGAAAGACGGTCGGGGGCCAAGGCCGTGCGTGGCGGACTCGTTGATGGGCACCGCTCTCACGCTCCGAGAAGCCTTGCGACCCAGGCGTTCCGCGTAGCGGTCGCGGCGTGCGCCAGCGCCGTGTGCGGTGCGACCATGTCGAAGCCGTGGAACCCGCCGGGCCACACATGCAGCTCGGCCTGCACACCGGAACACCACAGGCTTGTCGCGTAGGCGACGTCCTCGTCGCGGAACAGTTCCGCGGAGCCGCAGTCGATGAAGGCCGGCGGCAGGCCGGACAGGTCCGTTGCGCGCGCGGGAGCAGCGTAGATCGACACGTCGGCGGTGCCGCGGCGATCACCCAGCAGGGCGTTCCAACCCACCAGATTGCTGGACCGGACCCAGATCCCAGACTTGTCGAACTGCGCGGTCGAGGGCGTCTGGTCACGGTCGTCGAGCATCGGGCACATCAGTGCCTGGCCGGCGAGCCGGGGCCCGTTGCGGTCGCGCGCCAGCAACGCAACGCCCGCCGCCAGGCCGCCACCGGCGCTCGCTCCGGCGACGATGAGCCGGTCCAGATCGATACCCAGCTCGGCCGAGTGCTCGGCCGTCCAGAGCAGTCCCGCGTAGCAATCCTCGACCGGGTAGGGGTCCGGGAACTCCGGCGCGATCCGATACTCGACGGTGACGGCGACGGCATCGTGCTCGACGATCCACGGCACGATTTGGCTGACCCCGATCAAGCGGTTGCCGACGATCATGCCGCCGCCGTGGATGTGGTAGATGCCGGGGCCGACGCTCGCCTTGTCGGTCCGGGTGATGACCGATGCGACCAGCTCGGCACCCTCATAGCCCCGGATCGTGACATCGCGCCGCACCAGCCCGGCGGCTGCCAGGTCATCGTCGGTCACAACGCCCGGGAACGGTGCCCCGCGCAGCTCCGCGATCGTCTCCGCTGTCACCGTCGGTAGCTGGTCGACGAGTACGGCGAGGACGGCATCCAGCTCGGGATCGTACGGCGGTGCGGAAGCGAGGCTGTGCATTCGGAGCTCCTAAGATGTTGACACGGTGCGTCATTGCACCGACTCCACCATGTTCACGCGAGTTCAGCAGCGTTAAAACCGCCAAACGCGGCGGATTTCGGGCAACGCGTCCGCCATTCACTCGGGCCGGCCGCCAACGCACAGCAACAGACGGTCTCGATGCTGGTTTCACCGGCACGCCAATACGCTTGTCGCGCTGTCGAAATCAGTGCATCCGGCGGCGAACTCCGCTCTCCAGGACATCTGCACGGTAGGGACATCAACTACCTCTGAAGGTGAGAGCGCTCTGGTGGAAGCCGATTTGGGCTAGGGAAGAGGCTCGTACGGGGGTGGTCCATCGGGGTCGTCGCACAAGTCGCTCACCGCGATATCAACCACCGTGTTGGCCTGTTGTTCGGTCAGCCCATGGGGTGGATGGGGGCGCGAACTGTAGATGGATTGCTCCACCCATTGCCGCGGCGACTTGCCCATCTCCCTGAGCGCGCACACTTCCCAGCCCCACTCTTTCAGCTCGTAATCGCCGCGGGGGGTGTTGATCCCGGCATCGTGCAGTTTCTGGAGATATTCCTTGCCGCCGGCGCTGGCCGGAGCGATTCCGACAGCGCCGGAGAGCATCGTCAGCCCCCACGCCGATACGATGCCGACAACAGCCGGCTTCCATCCCTGGCGATGCATCACCGGTCTCCGACCACTTGGCCGATACCGCCCACGTCGCTGATTTTCCAGCCGTTGGAGGGGTCAATCGTCACGCTGTAGGTGGCGGTAGATTGCAACTTCTCCGGGGCCTGGACCGTCTTGGTCAGAACACTGACGAACGCATCGACAACGTAAAGACCTTTGTCGTGTGACCTCACTTTGGCCGCAATGGGTTTCGCCGAGGAGGACCACTGCAGCGGAAGCAGGATCTGCTCCATGGCGTTCGCAGCATCGGTGAGTTTCTTGCTCAGCTCAGGCGTCGTTCCCTCGACCAACGCCCGCCTCCACGGCGCCAGATCCTTATAGTCCATGATTGCGGCTCGCACGGCATAGTCGAGCGCCACGTGTTCGGCATGTTGGTCATCGCGTGCCTGCTGCGCCTGCGCGTCGATTTTGCGGTTCGCACCGACGTACAGCCAGATCATCACACCCAGCGCCGCGACCAGACCGATGATGACAGTCCCCCACGACAAACTGCGCACTGACAATGAGATACGCCGCGCCTCGCGGGAGTCTGAATCTTTCCGCGCGACGTCGCTCTCCTTGTCGTCGCTCTTGTCGTCGCCCCGCTTGTCGTCGACAGCGCGATCGTCGCCCCGCTTGTCGTCGGCAGCGCGATCGTCCGACGTCGTCGCATCCGAGTCTTCGGCATCCGCGAGCGTGGCCTCTGCGGTCGTCTCGGTAACGTTCATATCCTCACCTAGTTTCCGTACTGCTCTTCTCAGAGCCTTCATCATTCGGACACATCATTGATCCGCCTGCGGTGGGGGCGGTTGACCGGGCCGCGGCGGGAGCGTCACGTGTAGTTCGATCGCCCCGTCGGGGGGCACTGCCGCCAGTAGATTGGTCAGGATTTGGCTGCTGTCGATGTTGCCGAGAGCGCTCGCAATCGCCTGGACATTGGGCATGAGTGGTTCGGTGAGCACGCGGAGGTCCGTCCCCCGGTCATCCAGAAACTGTTGAATGCGCTGCATGAACTTGCCGAAGACATAGACGGATTGCGGCATAGAACTATGCAGGACGTTGTCTGCCCCGACTTCCCACGTCCCGGGAAGCAACTTGCCGCCCATGATTTTGAGAGCCGGTGCGGGCTCGGAGAGCATCGAACCGACGAATCCAGCGTTCTCCAACAGACTCTGGAGGTTTTCCACCGCTTGTCTGCCTCGACCGTTGAGTCCGGTGGTGGTGTTGTGGAGGACTTTGCCGGCACGCTCGAGGTTGGGAAGGACGGTATAGGGGTCTGGTAGGGCGGCGTCAGCTTGATTGACGACGTTGTGGAGTCGGCCGGGGTCAAGCTGGTTGAGCGTCCGGACAACGCTGGCTCCCAGGTCCGAGATCGATCGCGGCGCCGCAATCAAATCACTGGAGACGCGCTGCCCGTTTTTGAACGCCGGCCCACCGGACGTCTTCGGCTCGAGTTCGAGGTAAGACTCGCCGAGTGCGGAGAGGTTCTCCAGCCGAATAACGCTGTTTTGAGGGACCTTGAACTTGTTGTCGATGAAGAAGTGGATGGTGGCGTGCGAGATCGACGTCTCGATGCGGTCGACCTTTCCCACCGGAACCCCACGCAACAGCACATTGGAGCCGACCACCAGACTGTTCACATCCGCGACGTCCATGGCAAGGTTCGTTCGACCGGCAGGCGGCGCGACACGGACGCCCAAGTGTGCGACGTAGGTCAGAAACGCCGCGATCATGACAGCGAACGCGCCGAAAACCGCTGTGACTCTTACCATCACGGAACTGCTCCTAGCATCCGAAGCACCTGTTCCACGTTGCCTGACAGCTCCCGCCGGTCAGGGCCGACGATCGAGGTGATGTTCATCGCCGGATGCTTTTCTTGCGGCAGGAAGTAGTCAAGGATGAATTTCCGCCAGCGTGGGTACTCCGCCTCCACAGCTTGCTTCGATCCTTGCACCGCTGTCATGGCGTCGGCAAGCGCGGAGAAGGTCGGAACTATGTAGTATCCGCCGCTGTAGATCGACCCGACCGACGGCAGCAAGTAACCAAACTCCCGAGCGACAACCGTGGACCGTTCAAAACCCCGCACGCCCTGCGGCGTGAACCATAAGCTCAGTTGCGGCGCATACGTGCCCACCACATTCGACGTCTGCTCCAAACCAGTGATCATGACGTCGACGGTGTCGACGTTATCCGAGAGTTGGGTGAGATCGGTGGTCACCTGCGACACCACCCTGCGCACTTCGTCTTTCGGCGGAGTAATCCGGTTGAGCCGGACCAGCGTATTCTGCGCACGCTGTATTGACCCACTGCCCACGAAGTTCGCCAAATTGGCGATGGTGTCCTCTAGCTGAGGTGGAGATACCGTCTGCTGCAAGGGAATTCGGCCGCCGGCAGCCAGCGGTCGTGCTGGCGTTGCGCTGTTGGGCGGGGGTTCCAGGGCCAGGTAGATGTCGCCGAGCACCGTAGCCTGTTGCAGCACCGCAGACGTGTTGGATGGAACCTCGACCCCACCCTGGATGCGAGCCGTCACATCCACGTGGTTGCCGGCTAGGGCGACCTTAGTCACCTGCCCCACGGTCGTGCCGTCCATGACGACTTTCGCCCTGTCCGGCAAATTGAGGACGTTGGCGAACTCGGCGACAATGTCGTAACCATTTCGAACCGTATGGCCCGGAACCGGGATCGCATCGACAGAAAGGGATGAAAGCGTCGAGCACCCGGCACTCAGACCGCAGACGACCGCACAGATCAGCACACGTATCCGAATCTTCATCGCCGCTGGGCCTCCGTGAGCACGTATTGCAAGAGTGCGACATCGACCGCATACGGCCGGCCGCCGACGTCTGCGCAGCTACCCGGGGCTGACGCATTCATAGCGCCGCATGCCAACAGCCCGTTGGGTGTTGGTATCCGGAACAGCGGAGGACGCCAGGTGAGCACCGGGAACACGTGGTTGTTGAGGTGCTTTGCGATTCCGCCGGAGATCGCTCCCGGCGGCTCGCCATTGACGCCGCTGATCATTCGCGGCACAAAATTGAGCATGTCGGCCAGGCCCTTGTAGTGCGGGCTGAAGATCCGCAGCATTTCGCCCGTCTCATCCAAGGCGTTCTGCAGCTCGGGTCCCATGTCCAGCTCGATGTCGTTGGCGATAGGGATGAGATCGGCCGCGCCTCCGGCAAATTCTACCGCCCCGCTCAAGGCGTCCACCATGTGAGGAGTTATCGGCGGCAGGTCGGTGATGATCTGCTTGATCGGTGCACGATTGGCTCGCACCATCGACGTCAATTCGGCAATGTTGCGGGTGATTTCGCCCATCTGGGAAATCGTCTGATCCGGGTTGTCCAGCAGCCGCGATGCCCGGTTCAGCAACTGATTGGCGCGATCTCCCTGGCCGGCCATCGCCTCGTCGATCCCGCGCACCGCGTCGCCGATGTTCGTCGAGCCCTCCGGATTGATCGCGTTCACGAAGTCGGTGGCCGATCCGATGATCTTCGCGATGCTCAGCGGGGTGGAGGTCTGACGCAGGGGAATGCATTGGGCCGGCTTGAGTCTTGGTCCGCCGGTGTAGTTTCCGACCAGTTCGAGCGCGCGGTCGGCCAGAATGGAGGGCGACCGGGTAACCGCGCGCACTCCTTCGGGGATCGGTCGTCCCTCATCGAGGGAGAACACGACCTTGACCTCGGTATCGTGCGGTTCGACCTTGAGAACCTTGCCGATCGGGTAGCCCATCTGGGTCACGGGGTTGCCCACGTACAGCCCCACGCTGTCGGACATGACAGCGCAGTACTGGTTCGCCGCCGATTCGGACGACGTCCCGCATGAGGTGGCGCCGATGGCGGACAAGATCGCGACCACCATCGCGATGACCGAACGGTTGCCAGATGCCACACCGCGCATCAGCAGCGACTCCCCTCGATCGGAAAACACAGGTCGGTAGCGAGGAGTTCCGGTGGTGTTCCGGCATTTTGAGCGTCGAGCGTCGTTTGCATCCGTCCCCGGATGCGGCGCAACACGCGCACGACAAGGCCGTTGCGGTCGGCGATCGCCTGGATCTCGCCGAGTATTCCGCGAACCCTGGCCAGGAAGTCCCGCCGGTGTTCCATGTAGAACGGAACCACCGGGTATATATCGTCCACAATCTTGCCCAGGCCCGCGATCGACGAACCAAATCCTTCGCCGTAGAGAATAAGTGTTTCCTCGAGGATGGCGGCGCGGGAAATCAGGTGCTCGATGAGCGCCCGGTTGCCGTTCATCGTCTCGAGATACTCATTGGACATTTCGAGAATGTTGGTCAGTTCGCCACGCTGGTGTTCGAGGACCTCGCTGACGCTGTTGCCGGCGTCGAGAACCTTGGCCAGGATTTCCGTGTTGCTTCCGGTCAGGCCCTGCTGAATCTGGTTCAGCGATTCGTTGATCGGCCGGGGCGCGACCTGATCGGTGACCTTGGTCGCGTCCGACAGGGCCCGAACCAAGCTGTAGGGCATCGTGACTCGGTCGATGGGAATGGGGTGGCGGCCCAACCGTCGATCACCGAGCGGCAGCAGGGTGACGAAATATCCACCGACGACTGTCAGCATCCGGACTTCGACCTGCGTCTGATCGCCGATGAAGACGTCGTCTTTCACAGAAAGCTGCACCCGCGCGTGCTGCGGTTCAAGGGAAACGCGCTTGACCTCACCGACGTCGATGCCGGCGACACGCACGGAGTCACCCGCCCTCACCGAGGCCACATCGTCGGTATAAAACGATACGAGCTGCTGGTGCGGCGGTGCGATGTACACCCAGGCAACAACCAAAGCGATGATCGTCGTCACGGCGATGGTCAACACACCCCAAAACAAGGGGTTGCGCACAGTCGTCGTCACTGATTGCATATGAGCACCTTGCGTCCGTTGAGGAGCACATCCACCGGAATGGGTAGTACGGCTTGGCCTTTGGAGCACGGAGCGGGTGTGCCCGCGGCGGGCGGCTCAGGGATGTTCTGCCACACGACCGGTATGCGCTTGATGCCGTCGATCTCGTTGTACACGTTGGTGAACGCCTTATCGAGCGCTTTGGCCGGATCCCACCCAGGCTTATAGTTCGGCACGTGCCACGGCCCCGAATCGAGTCCCAGACCGTGGAGGAGGCGAGACACCTCACCGGTGAATTCTGGGCCGAAGATCTGTGACTTACGGAACTCGTCCAAAACCATCATCCCGGAATCCTCAACGATTCTGACTTGGTTGAGAATCTTGGGCAGCGCGTCCGATTTCCCACGAACCCCTTCGGCGACGCGTTGTAGATTGCGCACGATCGTCGCGATCACCGTTTCTCGGTTGGAGACCAGAGCCGTCAGGTTCTTGATGCTGTCGAGCATCGGGCCCAGGCCGCTGCCGTCACCGGCCAGGAAGGTGGCGACATTGTCGGTGAACGTGTTGATTTCGCTGGGATCCAACGTCGCCAGGACCGGTTGCAGGCCGTTAAACAGAACGGTGACGTCGAAGGAGGGTACCGTCATCGACGTTGGAATGCTGGTCATTCGACCCGGCGCACCGCCCTCTGCGGGGCCGGTTACGTCGATATAGCGCAATCCGGTGAGCGCCTGGAACTTTACCGCCAAGCGACTCGTGGGCACGAGACTGTAGCGACGCTCCATGCTGAACTGAACCTTCGCGACGGTCCGCCCCTGCGACCTGTTGAGCGCCAACGATTGCACTTTGCCGACCCGTACACCGCGGACTCGGACGTCCGCCCCTTCGTGCAGACCCGAAACGTCGGTGAATTCTGCTGTGAAGCTACGGGTCTCACCCGCGACCGGTTGCCTGATCTCGTTGGTGATGATGATAAGCAACAGCCCGCTGATTGCGATCGCTATGGCGAATTTCCAGAGCGCCCCTAGGTGTTTTTTCATCCGGCTCCTCCCAGCATCAGCTGGAGTGGTGCCCCGACCCCGGGTAGCTCATCCAGAACGATCCGCACCTGTAGGGCCCGTTGGTCCCCGGAACCGGCATACATGCGTTCCAGCCGCGTACGCAGCTCGCCCAGCTTGTCCGCGATATCTGCCGGCTGCAAAAGTTGCGGCACGACGTTGCCTATCGCGCGAACTTCATCCAGCAAGGGGAATAAGTCATAGGTGTGCGACCCCTCCAGATTTCCGAGTTTGCCGAAGAGGTCTTGTCGAGCACCGAGGAAATATTCTCTGAGCCGGCCGAACACGAACTTGTCCGGATTGGTGGCCAATTCGTGGCTTGCCTCGTTGAAGTACTTCAACCGGTTGGCGTCGTAATAGCGGAGGAACGGATTGGTGTCGCGGTCTTTGGCCGGGTCGTAACCCAGGCCGATGGGGTTCATGAGATAGCCGTTACCGGTGGCGATGAGCGCGTCCAGATAGGACGGAAGGCCCGCGCTGATCGCGGCCGTGTTTCGCAACAGCTGTGCGGTGCTGACCTTCTGAACGTCGGTGACGGTGGTCGAGACGAGGATCATTGTTTCAAACAGTGGATTCAGCGCGTCGGTGTAACGGGTGGCACGGTCCATGACACCGATGAGCTGTGGCGTCACTACTTGGTGGGACAGCTCACCCAGGTGGTACAGCAGCGTTTGCAGAGTGAAATTCCCCGCTGGTGTGACACTGATCGATGCGCCGTTGCGCAGGATCTGCCCGCGGTCCACCGGAGTCAAATTGATGCCGGTCACCCCGAAGTAGTTGGCTGGACGGAAGTCGATGCCGACGGCATCGGTCAATCCTCTGGTGGGAAACCGCTGCAATTCGACGTTCAGGCGGACGCGACTGCCGGCAAGTTTGGAGATGCCCGTGACCTCACCGACCTTGACGCCGTGCAAGATGACCGCGGTACCGTCCGCGACACCCTGCCCAACGTAAGGCGTTTCGATAGCGATCGAGATCGCGTTCTTCGACGAGCGCCCCGACAGGTTGATCATGGCGATGTACAGCAGTAGCGCGCATGCGACGAAGAGAACGAACCCTGTGCCGATCAGCGTGAGAATGCGCTTATGCCGTTGGTCGTTCACATTGAGCAGTGTCGTCATTGAAACCCCTACCCGGTGAACAGATATGTCGGCTTGAGACCCCATAACGCCACGGTGAGGACAAAGTCCAGCGCCATGATGGCCACCAGGCTCGCGCGGACCGCGCGTCCAGAGGCGATACCCACACCGACGGGGCCACCAGACGCGAAATAGCCGTAGTAGCAGTGGATTATCGTGACCGCGGCGCAGAAGGATGTTGCCTTCACCGTGGAATACATGAGATCGGTCGGCGATAGGAATTGGACAAAATAGTGCTGGTAGGTTCCCGTGGGCGATTGGTAGATCGTGGTGATCATGGCGTTGGAGACAAAGAAACTCACCAGCAGCGTGAGCGCGTACCCCGGCATCACGATCAGCAGGGCGCCGACGAAACGGGTCCCCACCACGTACGGAACAGGCCGCAAACCTAGCGCCTCAATGGCGTCGATCTCCTCGGCGATACGCATCGCACCGATCTCGGCGGTCATTCGCGCACCGGCCTGCGCTGCGAACGCGATCCCGGCGACCAGGGGCGACATTTCCCGGACGTTGGCCAGGCCGCCCACAATTCCGGAAAGGGCACCAAAGCCCAGCAGGTTCAACGTCGCCCACGCCTCGATGGCGATCGATGCGCCGATTGCCAGGCCGAGGATGGTCAGGACACTTATCACGCCCCCGTCGACAACCAGAGACCCGCGACCAAAGGACAGACTGATCATCCGGGCCAGCGTCTCTTTGCGATAATTCTTGATGGTCACCGGCGCGAGGTAGATGACCTGAGCGACGAACAAGAGAGCGCCACCCATGGTGTGCAGCGGCGCCTGAAGAACCTCAAGGACTCGCGCGAGGAATCGATACTGGTCGATGTATCGCGACGGCGCCGTTGCCTGATTGGCCACTACGCCACCGCCATCGGGAAAAACATCGCCTGCACTTGTGTGATCACCAGATTCGCGAGGACGATCCCGACCACGTTCACCACCACAGCCGCATTTACGGCATCGGCCACACCGCGCGGTCCGCCTTTAGCCTCAATACCTTTCAGCGATGACACGATCCCCACGATCGCCGCGAACACCACCGCTTTGCCGATTGCGAACCAGACATCGACGATTTTGGCGAACGCACCGAACGACGCCCAGAAGCTTCCACTCGTCACATCGCTGACCGTGATCGCAAGCATGAACGACGCGATCACCGATGAGGCGAGAATGACGGCCATCAGAACCGGAGCGAGGACTATCAAGGCCACGAACCGCGGCACCACGAGATTCCGGATCGGGTCGACCCCCATCACACGTAACGCATCGAGTTCTTCGCGAATCGCTCGCGCCCCGAGGTCGGAGGCGATCGCCGATGCCGCGGCGCCGCCCATCAGCAAGCCGGCCGTGAGTGGCGCACCTTGACGGACAACACCGACGCCGCTCGCCGCGCCCACGATCGATGCCGCCCCCACCTGATTGATCAAACCCGACGTCTGGACGGCCACCATTCCCCCGAAAGGAATGGCCATCAACAGCGCCGGCAGAGCGGTGACCTTATATAGGGACCAACACTGGTGAATGGTTTCGCCTGCCGGGAACTGGGGTGAGCCCGTTGTAGTGGTCCAGTCGTTGTGGGGCTCTGTTGCCCGGTCTGCGGGCAAGGAAGAATCAACGAC